>NZ_JBFTJR010000018.1:0-75083 GCF_056395525.1 Caulobacter sp. 10L414 | reverse complement strand
GTCCCGGCCGAGCCGTCCTTGCCGGTCGCGCTGGCCGCGTCGCCGTCGACGCCGCCGGCCCCGCCGGGGCCCGCGCCCGCGACGACCCGATTGGAGCTGCCGCCGTCGGCCAGGGCTACGCCCGGGACCATCGCCCCGGCCATCGACAGCGCGGTCAGCAGCGCGACGCCCGAGGCGGCGGCGCCCAACCGTCGGCGGCGCGACATAACGCCGCGCTCAGTGCTGAAACCACCTTGAAAAACGACCGGCTCGACAGCCTTGCGCATGACGCTCACTCACCCCTTTTCGGTCCTTTCCGGGACCTGATTGCGAACAAGGGGGATGACGCGACGGCGCACGCGGCGACGGCGTCTTCCCCTTCGGCGGCCCCGCTACCTCGAAGGATCGAGGCCGGAGGCTTTGCGTCCCGCCGTCGCCAGCGGTTTGCCTTTTCGGACTGGAAGTCCGTCGCGCGCGGCCCGTGGTCCGGGCTTCAGCGCTGAGGGTTCATTTGCACATTCTGCAAAGGCTTGCTGTGCGAGGCGTCTCACAGGGCGATGCAATACGTCTCAACTGACACGCGAATCTCGATTAGCTATTAGGACTTGTTTCAGACCAGACAGGTAATCGCGCCTGGTCACCGAGAGCTTTCGTTAATGCGCCAAGGCCTGCTTCTGTCGACAGAGCTGAAAGAACCATGTTCTCGGAGCATGTTTTGGCAGGAGCTCTATGAAGCGCCGCGCATTCCCACCAACATCGATGTTAAAAACTCTGCGAAAGAGCCCCGGCGCGATGATCACGAGCGCCAACGGATCCGCGCCGGCGGCCTGGACCAGTACTGCGTGATGCTGCTGACCTCGGGCGATCTGCGCGGCGACTGCGACGGAACGGCGATCACCGCCACCAGCGGCGACATCTGCGTCTTCGACCTGACCCTACCCTACGTGTCCTACGCCTCCAGCGGCGGGCGGCTGACGGTGATCGCGCCGCGCCAGCCGGTCGACCGGGTCGCCGTCGGCCACAGCCTGCACGGCCAGGTGCTGCGCGCCGACGATCCGCTGGCCCGCCTGCTGCGCAACTTCATCGTCGACGTCCACGCCGTCGCCGGCGACCTGCAGGCCGACGACGCCGACGCCGCCGAGGCCGCCCTGATCGAGGTGCTGACCATGGCCCTGGCCCGTCGGCGGCCGGATACGGCCAAGGCCGGCGCCTCGCGCCTGGGCCGGCGCTTTCGCGAACGGATGCTGGCCTTCATCGACAGCCGCCTCGCCGACCCGGCCCTCAACGCCGAGACCCTGATGCTGCGCTTCGGCGTCTCGCGGGCCAATCTCTATCGCCTGTTCGCCGAGGACGGCGGCGTGGCCAGCGCCATTCGCGACCGGCGGCTCGACGCGGCCCGGCGGCGGCTGGCCGGCGCCGAGACCGCCAGCGTCACCGAGATCGCCCTGGACTTCGGCTTCTCCAGCAGTGGCCAGTTCTCGCGCGCCTTCCGCGGCCGCTTCGGGGTCTCGCCGACCGAGGCCCGGGCCGCGCGCCAGCCCGACAACATCTAGACGCGAACCACCAAACCCTCCCCCTTCGGGGAGAGCGTCAATCAAGCATCGTTGGCGACGTGGGCGATCAGGTTGTCGCGCACGCGGGTGATGGTCCTCTGCACCTGGCGGAACTCGTCGGGCTCCAGGCCCGTGGCCTTGACCAGGGTGCGCTGGCCGCCCTTCTCGCGCAGGTCGCGACCGGCCTCCGTCAGGCTGATGATCACCTGGCGCTCGTCGGACGGATCGCGACGGCGCTGCAGGAAGCCCAGGCTCTCCAGCTTCTTGAGGATCGGGGTCAGGGTGTTGCTCTCCAGGAAGAGCTTGTCGCCCAGGCTCTTCACGCTCTGGCCGTCCTCCTCCCACAGCGCCACGATGATGATCCACTGGGTGTAGGTCACGCCCAGCTCGTCGAGGATCGGCTTGTAGGCGCGGCCATAGGCCAGGTTCGCCGAATAGACGGCGAAGCACAGAAAGTCGGCGAGCCTGGGGGCTTTGCCCAAAGGGGCGACAGGCGGGGCGGAGGTCGTCATCGGGGCCTTGCGTCCTAGGGGGCCGCAGTCGGTTCGCGGCGGTTCGAGACAAATATAAATCGGACCCGATCAAATCGGAAGGTTGACGATGTGCGAAACTTCGATCTATTAAGTCGGTACCGATTACATCGGATCCGATTGAAAAGGAGATCGACATGACCACCGCCCCGCAAGCCGCCATCGACACCGTCCTCTACACCGGCCGCACCCACGTCACCGGCGGCCGCGACGGCGCGGCCCGCAGCGACGACGGCAAGCTGGACGTCCGCCTGTCGCCGCCGGGAAGCGCCGCCCCCGGGACCAATCCCGAGCAGCTGTTCGCCGCCGGCTGGTCGGCCTGCTTCATCGGCGCCATGGGCCTGGCGGCCCGCGCCCAAGGCGTGACCTTGCCCGCCGACGTCGCCGTCGACGCCGAGGTCGACCTGGGCAAGTCCGGCGAAGGCTACCAGCTGCAGGCCCGCCTGAACGTCAGCCTGCCGGGCCTGCCCGCCGATGTGGCCCGCGCCCTGGTCGAGGCCGCCCACCAGACCTGCCCCTACTCCAAGGCCACGCGCGGCAACATCGGCGTGACCCTGAACCTGATCTGACCCCGCCTGACCTGAGCTGGATGACCCGAGGCGCCGCCCGTCCCCCCCTCCGAGCGGCGGCGCCTCCATCCGCCCTCACCAAGCCCAAGGAAACGCCCCATGTCCGCCTTGCCCGTCCTCTCCGCCTTCGCCACGCCCAAATCCGCACAGTTCCACGCCGTCTCGCTCAGCGTCGCCGCCGTCGCCGGGCTCGCCACCCTGGGCGTGACCTCGGTCATGCTGCCGCCGCCGGCCATGTTCCTGGGCTGGGCCGCCTTCAACCTGGCGGGCGACGACCTGCGCGCGGGCCTGGCCAACACCGTCTCGCACCTGCTGGGCCTGGCCCTGGGCGCCGGCACGGCCCTGCTGATCGGGACCATGACCCCCGGCCTTGGCCTGCTGGCCACGCCGGTCGCGGTGATCTGCGTCGTCATCGTCGTGCTGTCGCTGCGCGAGGTCGCGCCGATCAACAATTCGCTGGCCTATTTCCTGGGCCTGACCAGCTTCTTCTATTCGGGCCTGGCCCCCACGGCCTCGACCCTGGCGATGCTGGGAACCTCGGCGGTCATCGGCGGCGCGGCCTGCGCGATCGCCGCCTTCGCCCAGGACGCCGTGACCCGCGCCGGCGAGGTTCGCCATGCGTAAGTCCCTCCCCCTCGCCCTGGCCGCCGCCCTGCTGGCTGTTCCCGCCTTCGCTCAGAACCTGCCGAACCTGTCGGCTGCCGACGTCCTGGGTCCGGCCGGCGTCGTGCCGCTGACCACGCCCCAGCCGCCCGCGCGCCTGGTGGTCGATCCGCCCCTGCCCGGCCCGCTGGCCCAGGGCCGGGTGTTCATCCAGTACCGGGCCGAGAACCTGCGCATCCAGCCGGTGTTTGGTCCGGCCGCCCTGGCCGTCACGCCCCGCATCGGCCACGTGCACGTCACCGTCGACGACGCCCCCTGGCACTGGGCCGACGCCAGCGGCGAACCGATCATCCTGGTCGGCCTGACGCCCGGGTCGCACAGCGTTCAAATCACGCTCGCCGACGCCAATCATCGCCCGCTCGACAGCGCCACGATCCGCTTCGTCGTTCCGGCCGCCCCCGCCGGCCACCAGCACTAGGCAGGCCCCATGTCCCCGAAGTTCGACCTTCCCCGCCGCCGCCTGCTGCAGGCCGCCGTCATCGCCGGCGCGGCCGGCGCCCTGGCCACGCGCGCTTCGGCCGCCGCACCCGCCTGGACCCTGCGCCAGTTTGTGACGCCCGACCTCGTCATCGGCTACGCCGAAATGGGTCCCGCCGACGGACCGCCGGTGATCCTGCTGCACGGCTGGCCCTACGACATCCACGCCTTCGCCGAGGTCGCCCCGATCCTGGCGGCGGCGGGCAAGCGGGTGATAGTCCCGCACCTGCGCGGCTACGGAACCACCCGCTTCGCCTCGGACGCCGCCCCGCGCAACGGCCAGCAGGCCGCCCTCGCCGTCGACGTGATCGCCCTGATGGACGCGCTGAGCATCAAGAAGGCCGTCATCGGCGGCTTCGACTGGGGCGCGCGCACGGCCTGCATCGTCGCGGCCCTGTGGCCCGACCGCTGTTCGGCCCTGGTCAGCGTCAGCGGCTATCTGATCGGCAGCCAGGCGGCCAACGCCGCGCCGCTGCCGCCGGAGGCCGAGCTGTCCTGGTGGTACCAGTTCTATTTCGCCACCGAGCGCGGCGCGAAGGGCTACGCCCAGAACCGCGACGCCTTCGCCCGCCTGATCTGGAAGACGGCCTCGCCCAGGTGGGCCTTCGACGACGCGACCTTCGCCCGCTCGGCCGCCTCGCTGGCCAATCCCGACCACGTGGCCATCACCATCCACAACTACCGCTGGCGCCTGGGCCTGGCGCAGGGCGAGACGCGCTTCGACGCGCTGGAGGCCAGGCTGGCCCAGGCCCCCGTCATCACCGTGCCGACCATCACCATGGAAGGCGACGGCAACGCCGCCCCGCACCCGCCGCCGGCCGCCTATGCCGGCAAGTTCAAGGGCCGCTACGAGCACCGCGATGTCGGCGGCGGCGTCGGCCACAACCTGCCGCAGGAAGCGCCGCGCGACTTCGCCCGCGCCATCCTCGACGTCGCCCGCTGGGCGGCCTGAAGCCTCCGTTTCAAGGAGCGGTCATCGTGACCCGATCCGAACATCTCTCCCGCCGCGACTGGCTTAAGGGCGCCGCCGTCGGCCTCGTCCCAATGTCTGTCGCCGCCGCCATCGGCCTGCCGCCGGCCCGCAAGGCCCTGGCCTGGGCCGGCGGCTCGTCCTCGGCGCTGGACGCCTTTTCCCTGTCGACGCAGTGGGTGAACGGCCCGGCGCCGACGCCCAAGGCCCTGGCCGGCAAGGTCGTGCTGGTCGCCTTCTGGACCTACTCCTGCATCAACAGCCTGCGGGTGCTGCCCTATCTGCGCGCCTGGCATGACCGCTATGGCGACCGGGGCCTGGTGGTGATCGGCGTCCACACCCCCGAGTTCGCCTTCGAGAAGGACCTCGCCAACGTTCGCCAAGCCCTCGCCGACCTGGACGTGCCGTTTCCCGTCGTGCTCGACAGCGACTGGCGGATCTGGCGGGCCTACGGCAACAACGCCTGGCCGGCGTTCTACTTCGTCGACGCCGACGGCAAGGTGCGCGGCCACGCGGCGGGCGAAGGCGACTACGACCGTCACGAGCGGCGCATCCAGGCCCTGCTGGCGCAGACTCCCGGTCCGGCGATCGCCGAGAGCTTGTCGCCGATCAAGGCCGTGGGCCCGCAGGCGGCGCCCGACTTCGCCGAGCTGGGGTCGCCCGAGAGCTATATCGGCTGGGGAAAGGCCGACGCCTTCGCCTCGCCCGGCGGCCTGCGCCAGGACGCCGCCAGGGCCTACCGCCTGCCCACCGCTCTCGACCTCAACCGCTGGGGCTTCTCCGGCGAGTGGCGGGCCGGCGAGGAGTTCACCACCAGCCTGGCGCCCGGCGCGGTGATCGCCAGCCGCTTCCACGCCCGCGACCTGCACATGGTGCTCGCGCCCGACCAGCCCGGCCGACCGTTGCGCTACCGCGTCCAGCTGGACGGCCGGCCGCCAGGCCCCGACCACGGCTGGGACGTCGCGCCCGACGGAACCGGCGTGATCGACCGGCCCCGCATGTATCAGCTCGTCCGCCAGTCGCGCCCCGTCGCCGATCGCGGCTTTGCGATCGCGTTCCTCAATCCCGGCGTCCGCGCCTACGCCTTCACCTTCGGCTAGCCCGAGCCTCTGCCCTCAAACGCCAACCCGAACGGCCCTCGCGGCCGAACCCTTCCGCACGTCTTCAAGGAAACCTCCCATGTCCAAGAACGCCCTCCTCTTCTCCGTCGCGCTCAGCCTGACCGGTTTCGCCGCCGCCCAGGCCGCCACGCCGCCCGCCGCCAAGCCGACGGTGGTTCTGGTGCACGGCGCCTTCGCCGACTCCAGCAGTTGGGACGGCGTGGTCGCCGACCTGCGGCGCGACGGCTATCCGGTGGTTTCGGCCGCCAACCCGCTGCGTGGCGCGGCCAGCGACGCCGCCGCCGTGCGCACCGTCATCAATTCCATCCCCGGCCCGGTCGTGCTGGTCGGCCACTCCTATGGCGGGACGGTGATCTCGGCCGCCGCCGAGGGCGCCGCCAACGTCAAGGCGCTGGTCTATGTCGCCGCCTTCGCCCCCGAGGTCGGCGAAAGCACCTTCGAACTGGCCGGCAAGTTCCCCGGATCCACCCTGCCCGCCGCCCTCGACAAGCCGGTCGACCTGCCCGGCGGCGTCCACGACCTCTATATCCAGCAGGACAAGTTCCCCGCCCAGTTCGCCGCCGACGTGCCGCTGGCCAAGGCCCGGCTGATGGCGATCGCCCAGCGCCCGCTGACCGACGCCGCCGGCGGCGAGAAGGCCGTCTCGGTCGCCTGGAAGACCATCCCGTCCTGGTGGGTCTGGGGCGGCGGCGACCGCAACATCCCGCCGGCCGCCATGGCCTGGATGGCCGACCGCGCTCATGCCCGGCAGGTGGTGACCGTGCCCGGCGCCTCGCACGTGGTGATGATCTCGCACCCGCACGCGGTCTCGGCCCTGATCGAAACCGCCGCCAAGGCCCAGTGAACGAACCGAAGAAGGAAAACCCCATGACCAGGACATGGCTGATCACCGGGGCCTCGCGCGGCCTCGGACGGGCCCTCGCCGAAGCCGTGCTGGCCGCCGGCGACCATCTGGTGGCCACCGCCCGCGATCCCCGCGCCCTCGAAGACCTCGCAGCGCGCCATGGCGACGCCGTGCGGCTGGCGGCCCTCGACGTCTCCGACCCGGTCGCGGCCGAGCGCGCCGTGGCCTTGGCGGTCTCCGCCTTCGGCCGGCTCGACGTGGTGGTCAACAACGCCGGCTACGGCGATGTCGGCCCGGTGGAGGACACCTCGCTCGAAGACTTCCGCCGCCAGATCGAGACCAACCTGTTCGGCACGATCATCGTCACCAAGGCGGCGATCCCGCAGATGCGCGAGCAGCGCTTAGGCCACGTGATCCAGCTGTCGTCCGTCGGCGGACGGATCGGCGCGCCGGGCCGCGCGCCCTACTCGGCCGCCAAGTGGGGCGTCGAGGGCTTCTCCGAAAGCCTGGCGCTGGAGATGGCCCTCGTGAGCGTCAAGGTGACCGTCGTCGAGCCGGGCGGCTTCCGCACCGACTTCGCCGGCACCTCGACGACGCTGAGCGCCGGCCGCTCCGAATACGACGCCGTGGTCGGGGCCACGGCCCGGCGCCAGGCGGCCTATGACGGAACCCAGCCGGGCGATCCGGCCCGCGCCGCCCAGGCGATCCTGGCGATCGCGGCCATGGACGAGCCGCCGCTGCGCATCGCGCTGGGCAGCGACGCCGTCGCCATCATCCGCGAAACCGATACGCGGCGGCTGGCCGAGCTGGAACGCTGGCGGGACTTGAGCGTCTCGACCGACTTCCCGGCCCAGTAATTCTGATCGGCCTTGCAGCCGAGCAGGCGGCGGCGTTCGAAAACCCCAGCCAAAGCAGGGTGTTGAACGCCGCCAATAGGCCTCTTGAGAACACCTGATTTGTCGCCCGCCTCGCCTGACCGCAAGCCTGCGGCCAAGACACGGAGGCGAACATGACCACAGCCGCGAAACGCCAACTGAAACTCGGCGCCATCCTCGAAGGCGTCGGCGCCGATCACACCAGCTGGCGCGATCCCGATCTGGCCGGCGACGCCAGCATCGATATCGGCTGGTACATCGACAACGCCCGCCTCGCCGAGGCGGCCAAGTTCGACCTCGTCTTCATCGTCGACAGCCCGTTCATCACCCCCGACACCGCGCCGCACTTCCTCAACCGGCTGGAGCCTCTCACCTTGCTGTCGGCCCTGGCGGTCTCGACCTCGAAGATCGGCCTCGTCGGCACCCTGACCACCTCGTACTGGGAGCCCTACAACGTAGCCCGCCAGTTCGGCTCGCTGGACCACATCAGCAAGGGCCGCGCAGGCTGGAACGTGGTGACCACGGGGCTGGAGGGGGCGGCCCGCAACTACGGCCGCGACGCCCACTTCGATCACGCCGTGCGCTATGAGCGGGCCGGCGAGTTCGTCGACGTCGTCCAGGGCCTGTGGGACAGCTACGAGGACGACGCCTTCCCGCGTGACAAGGCCGCCGGCGTCTTCCTCGACAAGGACAAGCAGCACGCCCTGAACCACAAGGGCGCGCACTTCCAGGTGGCCGGACCGCTGGCGCTTAGCCGCTCCCGGCAGGGCCAGCCGGTGATCTTCCAGGCCGGGGTCAGCGGCGCGGGCCGCGACCTGGGCGCCCGCATCGCCGAGGGCGTGTTCGCCGGTGTCGACGGCTTCGAGGACGCCCAGGAATACTACGCCGACCTCAAAGCCCGCGCGGCCGCGCAAGGCCGCGATCCCGACCACATCAGCGTGCTGCCGGGCCTGTCGCCCGTCATCGCCGACACCGACGAGGAGGCCCGCGCCCTGGCCGAGGCCCAGCGCGGCGCCGTCGGCATCGACAAGCTGCTGACCCAGCTGGGCCGCGCCTTCGGCTATCACGACTTCAAGCAGTACCCGCTGGACGGGCCGTTCCCCGACGTCTCGGGCCTCAGCCTCAACGCCTACAAGGGCCACGCCGAGCGCATCGTGCGGATCTCGCGAGAGCAGAACCTGACGCTTCGCCAGGCGGCCGAGCGGTTCGGAACCTGGCGCAGCGACTTCGTCGGCTCGCCCCAGACCATCGCCGACGAGATCCAGCGCTGGTTCGAGGGTCGCGCCGCCGACGGCTTCATCCTGCGGGTCACGCGCCCGCGCGACTTCGCCCTGTTCCGCGAGCAGGTCGTGCCGATCCTTCAGGCCCGCGGCCTGTTCCGCACCGAGTACGAGCACGACACCCTGCGCGGGCACCTGGGCCTGCCCGTCCCCGACAACCGCTGGACCCGCGCGCCCGGCCAGATCGCGGCGGAATAGCGATGAGCGAACGCCTGGAAGCCGTGATCGAGGCGGCCCCGCCGCCTCGCGCTCCGGTCATCGACCTGGCCCTGGCGGCGCTCGACTGGCCCGCGCCCGGGCTGGCGGATCGGATCGACGTGCTGGAACGGGCGGCGCTGGACGCGGCTTGAATTTCATCCGTCATCCCGGCCGCAGCGAACCGGAGAGCCGGGACCCAGGGGCAGCCGCATTGCGTCCGCCACGGCCAAGCGGAGAACCTGGGCTCGGAGCCCGGCCCCCTGGGTCCCGGGTCTGCGGCGCTACGCGCCTTCGCCCGGGATGACGATGATTTTTGCTATCGAGCTTCAGTCCAAACAAACCGCGCCCCGTCCAGCCCGTCGGATTGCGGTCCCGGACTGTCGGCGGTCCAGACGCCCGCCTCCGACACCCGCAGGAAGCGGTTGGTGACCAGCGACATCAAAGCCAACTCGCCCGTCGGCGTCTCGATCCACTGGAAGGCCTGGGCCTTGTCGTCGCGCGCCTTCGAGGCGCTCACGGTCCCGTCGGCGGCGACGGTCAGGTAGCCTTCCGGCCCGCGCAGCAACGCCCGCCCCAGCGGCCGCTTCTCGACGCTCACCACCCTCTGCTGGCCCAGCGCCGCCAGCGTCACCTTGCGGCCGTCCGGGATCGGCCGGCGCAGGCCGCGGGGATGCGGCTCGAACACCTCGAAGGCGTCGAAGTCGGCGACCCCGCCCTCGCGGCCGGCCTCGTTGAAGGCGAACAGGCCATAGCGCACGCCCTGGAAGGTGCGCAGCTGGAACACCATCGCCATCGGCTCGCCCAGGGCCGTGAACGCCTTGCCGTCGGTCGAATAGGAGAAGCTCGCCGTCTCGGCCATGAAGTCGGCGTCGGCCTGCAGCCAGATGCGCGTCCCCGAAACCTTCGCCTTGGCGATCTGGCCCGTACGCTGGTCGCGCTGCTCGATCTCCAGCCCGCCGGCGACCTTGCGCACGCCGATCCAGGCATGGGGCAGATTGAGCAGGGCCAGGCCCGCCACGTCGCCCTCGGCCAGCCCCGAGGCGTCCAGCAGCGTGCGCGGCCGCGAGGCCGGGCCGATCGAGCGCTGGGTCAGGGTGTTGCGCGCCGTCCAGAAGTCGGCGGCCGGCAGGGTCTTCAGCCGCAGGAAGCCCGGCCGCTCCGACAGCGACCAGCGGGCGTCGACAGGCACGTGGTTCCACTGCCAGATCGGCTTGAGCGCGGCCCCCGAGAAGTCGTCGCTGCGCTCGTAGGGGACGTGCGGGGCTTGTGTCGCCCCGGTGTCGGGCTTGACCCAGGTGCGGGGGTTGCGACCCAGGTTCCCCGGCAGGCCGAAATAGGGCCAGCCGTCCTTCCAGGTCACCGGCGACAGGGCCGTCAGCCGCCCCACCGAATTGTAGTCCATCATCGAATAGCCCCACCACTGCCCGCCCGGCGTCTGGACGTAGCCGCCCTGGTGCAGGGCCGTGCGGCCGCGCGGCCGGGGATCGGGCGGGATGATCTTGAACGGCGGCTTGGGCGCCTCCAGGCGATTGCCCTCGGCCAGGCCGAAGTCCTCGCCGACGCTGATCTCGCGGTTGACCTCGTAGGGCCCCTCGGGGCGGTCGGCGCGGGCGACCGGCAGGCGCATCATGCCGTCGAACCAGGCGCTGGTGATCCAGTACTTGCCGCCGACCTTGGTGAAGTGCAGCCCCTCGCCCATGCCCTGCTCGGGGGCGATGATCTCGCGCTCGGTGCCCGGCACGATGTCGGTCAGGTCGGCGTTCAGCTGCGCCATGCGGATGCCGCGATAGCCCCACACGACGTAGACCTTGCCGTCGTCGTCGAACAGCACCGACAGGTCGTGGAAGCCGCGCTTCATCCGCGTGCGCGTCCACGGCCCGGCCGGATCCTTGGCCGTGAAGTGGAAGGTGGCTTCGCGGTTGACGTTGCTGAAGATGTGGAAGACGCCGTCGTGATGGCGAAAGCTCGGCGCCCAGAAGCCCTGGCCGTAGACGTCGCCGCCCTCCAGCCGGAAGTTCGGCCCCAGGTCCAGCTTGTCGGCCGCGTAGCCGACGAACCGCCAGTTCACCAGATCGCGCGAGCGCAGGATCGGCAGGCCCGGCATCGTGTGCATGGTGGTGCCGGTCAGGTAGTAGTCCTCGCCCACCCGGATCATGTCGGGGTCGGAGAACTCGTCGTAGAACAGCGGATTGGTGAAGGTCCCGTCGCCGTTGTCGGCGGTCCAGGTGCGCTGGCCGGGGGCGCCGGCCAGGCTCTCGGCGGGGCCCGCCGCCAGCAGAAACGCCGCCAGGCCGGCCAGGATCGCGCGGTGACGCTTGCTCGGCTTCATGCTGCTTCTTCCCTCGTCGCCGTCTCGAGCGGCGTCTGAAGCAGCCTCGTGAGCCGCCGACTATTTGTCGGAGTATATTCGACAACAATCAGCGTCAATCACGGGACGATCCGGATATGCGTGCACATGCAATCGACGGAAGCTACATTATTGTCTGAGTAAACAACGCCCAATGCGGCAAACCTGGGCCTTCCGGGCGCCACGGCGGCGGTTCAACCAAGCGGATCAAGGCTTTTTCGCCCCTCCGCCGGTTGCGGCGGACGCTTGACGTCACACGGCGGCGCGTGACATGGCCGATCTCACCAGTCAGTCTGGTTCTCCCGATTCTATAAGGAGTTACTCCATGAACACCGCCGATATCGCCGAAGCTCTGGTCGCCAGCGACGACAAGCTGACCAAGACCCAGGCCAAGGCCATCGTCGACGGCGTCTTCAAGGCCATCGCTGACGCCGCCGTGAAGGGCGAAGAAGTCTCGATCCCGGGCTTTGGCAAGTTCAAGGTCCAGGACAAGCCGGCCCGCACCGGCCGCAACCCGGCCACCGGCGCCACCATCGAGATCGCCGCCAGCAAGAAGGTCGGCTTCACGCCGGCCAAGCAACTGAAGGACGCCGTCAACGGCTGATCCTGACAGGAACGGCCTTCGGGGCTAACTCGAAGAAAAAAGAGGCGGAACGTCCCAGACGTTCCGCCTCTGCTGTTTTTGGGGCACCACACCCGATGGCTGGACGCGCTCCTGGCCGGACGCTCCTGCTCTCAGATCCGATTTTCCCCGCGAAGGCGGGGATCCAAGCCGCGGATCCGGATCTCCCGCGGCCGCGGCCTATCCTGAAAGCCAGCTTGGGTCCCCGCCTTCGCGGGGATGCTCGGTGGAAAGGGCCGCATCTCCCGGCCTCAGCCCCCTCAGTGGGGCATGAAGCCGGGATGACGCTCAGTTCCGCCCAGAGCCCGCTACCAGTTCCACATCGTCCCGTCTTCCAGGCGGGCCACCGGCAGCTGGCGCGGCTCGTAGGGGTACTTGGCGGCCAGGGCCTCGTCGATATCGACGCCGTGGCCCGGCGTATCGCCCACGTACAGCATCCCCTTGTCGAACCGGTAGTCGTGCGGGAACACCGCGTCGGTCTCTTCGGAATGGCGCATGTATTCCTGGATGCCGAAGTTGGGCACCCAGGTGTCGAAGTGCAGCGCGGCGCCCATGGTCACCGGCGACAGGTCGGTCGCGCCGTGGCAGCCGGTGCGCACCGACCACAGCGAGGCGAAGTCGGCGATGCGGCGCAGGTGGGTCAGGCCGCCGGCCCCGACGATCGTCGTGCGGATGTAGTCGATCAGCTGTTCCTGGATCAGGTCCTTGGCGTCCCAGATCGTGTTGAACACCTCGCCCACGGCCAGCGGCGTGGTGGTGTGCTGGCGGATCAGGCGGAAGGCCTCCTGGTTCTCGGCCGGCGTGGAGTCCTCCAGCCAGAACAGGTCGTAGGGCTCCAGGCTCTTGCCCAGCTGGGCCGCCTCGCGCGGGGTCATCCGATGGTGGCCGTCGTGCAGCAGAGCCACGTCGAAGCCGTGCTCCTTGCGCAGCGCCTCGAACAGGGTCGGCAGGTAGCGCAGGTACTTGCGGGTGTCCCAGGTGGTCTCGGTCGGCAGGGTCGCGTCGGCCGGCTCGTAATACATGTCGCCGCGACCCACGCCGTAGGCCAGGTCCAGGCCCGGCACGCCCGACTGGGCCCGCACAGCCTTGTAGCCGGCGTCGATATAGCGGCCGACGGCCTCGACGGTGTCTTCCAGGTCGCTGCCGTTGGCGTGGCCGTAGACCAGCACGCCATCACGGCTTCGGCCGCCCAGCAGGTCGTATAGCGGCGCGCCCAGCGCCTTGGCCTTGATGTCCCACAGGGCCACGTCGACGGCGGCGATGGCGCGCATCGTCACCGGACCACGGCGCCAGTAGGCCCCGCGATAGAGGTACTGCCAGATGTCTTCGATGCGGCGCGCGTCGCGGCCGATCAGCACCGGAATGACGTGATCTTCCAGATAGGCGACGACCGACTTTTCGCGGCCGTTCAGGGTGGCGTCGCCGATGCCGTAGACGCCCTGGTCGGTCTCGATCTTCAGGGTGACGAAGTTGCGGCCGGGCGAGGTGACGATCACGCGGGCGCCGGTAATTCGCATCGGCGGCAGGCCGGCTGCCTTGAACGCCTCGGTTTGGCTAGTATGCACGTCGAGATTCCCGTGGTCTTCCGTTGGAAGTTCCATAACTATCGACAACTGGCTTGTCCATATTGGTCAGACCAATTTCAGGAAGTCCCCGCATGTCCGTCAAGGGCGAGAACCGTCTGTACGAACGCGTCGCCAAGGATCTGGCCGGCCAGATCGCCGAGGGCCGCTACGCCGTCGGCCAGCGCCTGCCGTCCGAACGCGACCTCGCCCAGACCTATTCGGTCTCGCGCCCGACCATCCGCGAGGCGATCATCGCCCTGGAACTGGACGGCCTGGTCGAGGTGCGCCTGGGCTCGGGCGTCTATGTGAAGGCCCAGACCCCCAACGAGGGCCAGGCCGGCGCCACCGACATCGGCCCGTTCGAACTGCTGGAAGCCCGCCGCGCCATCGAGGCCGAGGCCTGCGCCATGGCCGCCAAGCGCATCACCAACGAAGAGCTCGACCAGCTCGACGGCCTGGTGGCCGAGATGCAGGCCGAGAACGCCCGCGACGTCGACCGCTCCGAGGACGCCGACAAGCGCTTCCACATGCTGATCGCCGCCTCCACCCAGAACAGCGCCATGATCGCCGCCGTCGAGCTTCTGTGGGAGGCGCGCGAGCGCTCGCCGCAGACCAAGCTGATGGGCGAGAAGGCCCATGCCGCCGGCGTCATCCCACGCATCGACGAGCACGCCGCCATCGTCTCGGCCCTGCGCAGCCGCTCGCCCGAGGACGCCCGCGACGCCATGCGCCGCCACCTCACCCGCGTGCTGAACTCGCTGCTGGCGGCGACGGAAGTGCAAGAGATGGAAGAGGCCCGCGCCCGCATCGCCGCAACCCGCGACCGCTATACCTAGAAAGCGACGCGAAGCTATTTACGGCGGTCGCAAGAAGCTGAACTATCAACCCCAGATACAAGTGGGGCGTCATGTTCGGTTCAGTGTTCTTCGCCTCCGTGCTCCTGCAGGCCGGCCCTGCCCTTCCGCCCGAAAACTGCCTGGACGATAGCCGCACCGACCGCTGCGCGCCGGCCGACCGGGCCCGCATCGTCGCCAAGCTGGGCATGGCCTCGGCCGAAGCCGAAGCCAAGGCGGGCGTCGAGGCCTATCGCGCCTTCTTCGTCGACGGCTATGGCCGCGAGCGCCCGACCATCGCCTTCGAGCGGCGGCCGGGCCAGCCGCCGAAGGCCGTGGTCTACGCCTTCAACCGCAAGCTCGAAGCCCCCGCCTCGCTGTCGGCCTGGAACACGGTGGCGGCCAGCGCGCGCTACGCCGATCGCGCGCTGGCGCCCCGACAGCCTTCCAAGGCGGGCGACGACCTGTCCGACATCTGCCTGCACGCCTGGGTGTCCTCGGTCGAGATCGTCAACGCGCCGACGGCTCCGGACGGGGCCGATACGGTCAGGTCGCGCACCGAGAACGCCTGCTCACCGGGGCTGACGACGCAGTTCGTCTTCGACCTGTCCAAGCTCGCCCTCCAGCAGTTCCCGACCTGCGAGGCCCTGTCGGTGAGCGAGTATCGCAACGACGTCGAACGCTTGGCGGCCTGCACGATGCTGCACGGCGACACGCTCGCCGCCGCCGGCTTCGCCAACCAGAGCGGCGGCCGGCTGAACCTGCGCACGGACCTGGAGCCGGCGCAGGCCTGGAGCAACTGGATCGGGACCAACGCCTCGGCCGAGGTGAACTGGGCCGGACAGGTCGCCAAGGACGACATCCATCGGCGCAACAACGTCGGCAAGTTCCTGGCGACGCAGAGCGCGGCGGCGCGCCTGGACCTCTATCCCGACCGGATCGAGGGCCTCGACGGCCGAACCGTCAAGGTGACTGGGCGGATCTACAGGACCACGCGCGCCGAACCCCAGGCCCGGACCTCCGCCCCCAGCGACCAGACCTGGATCTGGGACACGGGCCTGCACGAATGGATGCTCAAGTCCTGGACCGTCGGCGCCTTCTCCGCCGAGGACTAGGGCGGATCGACATTCCGCCGAGCATCTAGATTAAGGCCGAGCTCCCCCAAATAGGGCTGAGCTTCCCCGCGAAGGCGGGGATCCAAGCAGAGGCTGAGGATTGCGCACGGCTTCGCCTCCTGAAATGCAGCTTGGGTCCCCGCCTTCGCGGGGAAAGACGGATTTGGGATAGGCGCCTACCGCCTAGCACGCGAGGGCCCAAAGCCCTCGCGCGCCCTGCCCGATCAGAACGTCATCGACGCCCGCACCCCGCCGTAGCGCTTGAAGTCGCGCGGCAGGAAGGCCTGCACCGCCAGCTGGTTGCCGTAGGCGCCGTAGTTGTTGACCAGGTTGGTGTAGTAGCCCTCGTCGAACAGGTTGTTGACGAAGGCCGTCACCTGGTAGCCGCGGGCCTTGTCGCGCACGCCCACCGACAGGTTGACCACGGCATAGCCCTTCTGGACCGTCAGCGGATCCTGGTTCAGCGAGTAGTTGACGCTGCTCTGGTAGTTGGCCGCCACATTGGCCACGCCCTCCAGGTCGCCGGCCAGCGGACGCACGTACTCGGCGCCGGCGCTCAGCTTCCACTTGGGCGCCTGGGGCGGACGCTCGCCGGCCAGGTTCTGGCGGGCGGGCGAACCGGCGCAGCCTTGCGCGACCGTCTGGCCCGGCCAGCACTGGGCGCCGGCGAACTGCGTGATCTCCGCATCCAGATAGGCGACCGAGCCCGACAGGGTCAGGCCGTCGACCAGGCGGGCGGTGCTCTCGACCTCGATCCCGCGCGTGCGGATCGCGCCAACATTGGTCAGGCGGAAGTTCTGGGTGCCGTCGGGCAGGAGCTCCGCGCCCTGGGCCTGGAAGTCGTCGTACTCGGTGTTGAACAGCGTGGCGTTCAGGGTCACGCGGCGGTCCAGCAGGCGCGAGCGCACGCCGACCTGGATGTCCTCGGAGCTCTCCGGACGCACGGGGCCAAGGTCGGCGCGGGCCTGGTTAAAGCCGGTGGTCAGGTCGTAGCTCTGGCCCTTGTGGCCGGTGGCGTAGGTGGCGAACACCATCACGTCATCGGCCAGCTTATGCTGCACGCCCACCCGGTAGGTGGCGTAGTCGTCGCTGGCGCCGTCGGCCCAGGCCGCCGCCGGGCCGGCGCGCAGGTCGCGGAAGGTGTAGCCGATCTTCTCGCGGCCCAGGCGCAGACCGCCGATCAGGGTCGTGCCCTCGAGCACGTCATATTCCAGCTGGCCGAACACCGAGTTCTCGTTCGAGCCGGAAGTGGCGTCCCAGTTGGCCTGCGAGAAGGCCGGACCGCGGAAGAAGTAGCGGCGATAGTTCACGTCGGCGTGGAAGGCGCCCAGGGTGTAGCGCAGGCGGTTCGACGCGTCCGAGACCAGCCGGATCTCCTGGCTGAACTGGTCGGCCGAGAACAGGCCCTTGGCGTAGTTGTTGACGCTCAGCGCCGTCTCGTCCTGGTCGAAGGCGTCCAGCATCTTGTAGCGGTCGTTGGCCGTGACCGAAATCAAGGTGGCGAAGCCCAGGTCGTAGGTCAGCTTCAGCGACTGGGCGAAGTCCTCGTAGTCCGAGCCGGTGGTGACGTTGTTGACCACGGCGCTGTTGTTCGGACCCACGTTCACGCCGGGCGCGAACACCGCCGGCGTCCAGGCCGCGTTGCCGCGCAGGCGGGCGTCGGGCGACAGAGCGATGAACGGCCGGCCCGCCGTGGTGTCGCCCTTCAGGTAGTCGACGGCCAGGGTGGCGCTGAACTTGTCGGTCGGGTCCCAGACCAGCTTGTTGCGCGTAGCGAAGGTCTCGCGGCCGTTGACCTTCTCGTCGTTGTAGAGGTTGTCGATATTGCCCTCGAAGCTGGTGTAGCTGTTCGACGAGCGGAAGCGCAGGGTGTCGGTGATCGGGCCCGAGATCATGGCGCCCAGGCCGACCTCGTCGTCAGTGGTGGCCAGGGCGCTGACCTTGCCGGTCAACTCGCGGGTCGGGCCCGGCGTGACGATGTTGATCAGGCCGGCCGAGGCCGACTTGCCGTACAGCGTGCTCTGCGGGCCGCGCAGCACCTCGATCCGCTCGACGTCGGCCAGGTCGGCGAAGGCGCGGGCCTGGAAGGCGATCGGCACGTCGTCAACCACCACGGCGACGCTGGGCTCGACCCCCACCCCGAAGGCGAAGGTGCCCACGCCGCGGATCGAGACCGAGGCGTTCACGGGGTTGTCGGCCGGCCGCACGATCAGCGACGGGGCCACCTTGGTCAGGTCGGTGAACTCGCGCACGGCGGCGGCTTCCAGTTGGTCGCCGCCGATCACCTGCACGGCCATCGGCACGTCCTGGACGTTCTGCGAGCGCTTCTGGGCGGTGACGACGATCTCGCCGACGGCAAAGTCAGTGTTTGGCGCGTCATCGACCGTTTCCTGGGCGTGGGCGAGGCCTGCGAAGGCGGCCAGGGCGACCCCAGCCGAGATCCCGCCGAGCGCCGTCGTGTTGAAAAACCGCCGCATACCTGACTCCCACATTTTGAAGGGTTCTTCGACCCGATGGGAGTGCAAATAGAGATTGGTCAGGCCGATTGCAATAGCGGCCTGACCATGCGCCCTGGCCAAACTTGACCAAACCCTCTAGGAAGGTCGCAAGTACGATTTAGGGAGAAAGCCGCCCATGACGCCCAGCCGTCGCCAGCTCCTGGCCGGAGCCGCCCTGACCGCCAGCGCCGCCCTCGCGGTGCAGGCCCATGCACAGGAAAAGGCCGCCTCCCCGCCCCTGGCCGCTAGTGAAGAGCCGCTGCTGCTGTTCGCGCAGCACGACCGTCCGCGCGTCACGCTGGATGGTCTGTGGGCCTACATCCTCGACCAGAACGACTCCGCCTTCCGCAAGCCCAACGCCCGCCGCGCCTTCTGGCTGGACGAGGCCCAGCAGCCCGGCGGCCCCGTCGTCGAATACGACTGGAGCGCCTCGCCGCGCATGGAGATTCCCGGCGACTGGAACACCCGCGATCCGTCGCTGGAGTGGTACGACGGCCCGATCTACTTCCACCGCCGCTTCCAGGCCCCGGCCGACACCGGCGGCCGCCGCTTCCTCAGCTTCGAGGCGGTGAACTACGACGCCGTCGTCTGGCTGAACGGCCAGCAGATCGGCCGCCACGAGGGCGGCTTCACGCCCTTCGTCTTCGAGGTCACCGGCAAGCTGAAGCCGGGCGAGAACGTCGTGGTGCTGCGGGTCGACGACCGGGTGGGTCGCGAGACCCTGCCCTCGCTCGACTTCGACTGGAAGAACTACGGCGGGATCACCCGCTCGGTCTGGCTGGTGGAGACGCCCAAGACCCTCCTGCGCGACGCCTTCCTGCGGCTGGAAGGCGGCCAGATCGTCGCCGACCTGCGCGCCGACGGCCCGGCCGCCGCCGGCCTCGACGTCGCGGTCGCCATCGCCGGCCTGAACCTGACGCTGACCGGCAAGACCGGCCCCGACGGCCGCGCCCGCCTGTCGGCCAAGCCCCCGCGCGGGCTGAAGCTGTGGTCGCCCGAGGCGCCCACCCTCTATGAGGTGACCTTCAAGGCCGGCGAGGACGTGCGCCGCGACCGGATCGGCTTTCGCACGCTCGAGGCCCGCGGTCGCCAGATCCTGGTCAACGGCAAGGCCCGCTTCATCCGCGGCATCGCCCTGCACGAAGAGCCCCTGGGCGCCCAGGGCGGCCGGGTGATGACCCCGCCCGAGGCCCGCGCCCTCTTGGAAGAGGCCAAGGCCCTGGGCTGCGACATGGTCCGCCTGGCGCATTATCCGCACACGGAAAGCACCGTGCGCCTGTGCGATGAACTGGGCCTGCTGGTCTGGTCGGAGATCCCCGTCTACTGGGACGATGTCGCCTATGAGAGCCCCAGGACCCTGGCCCTGGCCCGCGCCATGGCCGCCGAGATGGTGGTGCGCGACCGCAACCGCGCCAGCGTCGCCTTCTGGTCGGTGGCCAACGAGACGCCCACCCACCAGGCCCGCACGACCTTCCTGCGCCACGTGGTCGCCGACATCCGCCGCCTGGATCCGACCCGCCTGCTGACGGCGGCCCTGAACAAGAACATCGACGTCGGCGGCGCCAAGGCCGGCCAGAACCAGTTCGTGGTCGACGACCCGCTGGCCCCCGACCTCGATGTCGTCGCCATCAACCAGTACGAGGGCTGGTACGGCCCGCGCACGCCCGACCAGGCCAAGACCGTGCGGTTCTCGAACCCGCACGACAAGCCGATGATGATGAGCGAGTTCGGCGCCGACGCCCTCTACGGCGAGCGCGGCCCCAAGGAGAACCGCTGGACCGAGGAGTACCAGGCCTGGGTGTTCGAGGAAACGCTGGCCCTGCTCGATCGCGACGGCTTCGTCGGCGTCAGCCCCTGGGTGCTGAAGGACTTCCGCTCGCCGCGCCGCTGGCACGCCCGCTACCAGGACTACTGGAACCGCAAGGGCCTGGTCAGCAACGAGGGCCGCCGCAAGCTGGCCTTCGAGACCCTGCGCCGCTACTACGCGGGCAAGACCTCGTGAGGACCGCCGCCCTTCTCGTCCTGGCCTTGCTGGCGCCCGCAACCGCGCTGGCCCAGGCCTTCGACGTCGCCGTCACGGTCGACGACCTGCCCGTGCACGGCGCCCTGCCGCCGGGCATGACCCGCCTGTCGATCGCCCGCACGCACATCGACCTCTTCAAGGCGCACGGCGTCGCCCAGGCCTTCGGCTTCGTCAATTCGATCAATACGACCGATGCGCAAGGCGACGCGGTGCTCGACGCCTGGCGAGCCGCCGGCCACCCGCTGGGCAACCACACCGCCAGCCACCTCAATCTCGAAAAGGCCGACACGCTGGAGGCCTGGATCGCCGACCTCGAGGCCGGCGAGCCGGCGGTGGCCCAGCGGATGAAGGGCCAGGACTGGCGGTATCTGAGGTTTCCCAACCTCACGGCCGGCACGCGCCCCGAGCGCCACCAGGGCGCGGCCTCCTATCTGGCCGCCCACGGCTACAAGGTCGCCCATGTCAGCCTCGCCTTCGACGACTGGAGCTACAGCGACGCCTACGCCCGCTGCCTGAC
Organism: Caulobacter sp. 10L414; assembly: GCF_056395525.1. NCBI lineage: Bacteria > Pseudomonadati > Pseudomonadota > Alphaproteobacteria > Caulobacterales > Caulobacteraceae > Caulobacter > Caulobacter sp. 10L414. The sequence goes on along the minus strand of NZ_JBFTJR010000018.1, from coordinate 54,504 downwards.
CAAGGGCGACCATGCCGCCATCGGCCTGATGGAGGAGCAGTACCTGCGCGGCGTCGACGACGGGATCGCCCGCATGCGTGTGGTCTCCCAGGCGGTCTACGGCCGGATGATCCCGCAGGTGCTGCTCACCCACATCGGCGGCTGGTCGGCGCACATGCTCCCCCAGATGATGGACCGCCTGGACGCGGCTGGCGCCCGCTACGTCACGCTGCAGGACGCCCAGAAGGACCCGGCCTATGCGCAGGCGCAGGCCATTCCCGGAGGCGGCGGCATCATGGAGCGCACGGCCAAGGCCCGGGGGATCGCCCTGCCGGCGCCCGCCCCAACCGTCGAGCGCGTGGACCCCAAGAGCCTGTGCCGCTAGCGGCGCGGGCTCAGGCTCCGAACGCCTCGGCCATGCGCGGCCGGTCATAATCGAGCAGCCAGTCGTCGAAGCGGCGATAGAGCTCCAGGATCGGCTCCGGCGAGAGCGCCGTCACGTCCATGCCCCGGTCGTCATAGGCGTTGACGCAGACGCCGCGTTCCAGGTCGACCAGCTTGGACTGCACCGGCGCCTGCGGCGTCACGCCGATATCGTGCGCGATCTGGCTCCACAGCAGGATGTCGGCCTGGTCCCAGGTCAGGCGCACGGCGCGGTGGACCCAGGCCTCGGCCTCGTCGTCGGCCTCGTCGTCGGGCCAGACATAGCCCTTCCAGGTCGCCAGATGGGCCTTGGTCCTGACCCCCATCCTTTTCAGATGGCCAAAGGCGGTTCCCTTCGTCCAGCCGCGCCACTCGGCGCTCAGTTCCGCCCTGGGCTCGGGATTGGCGGCGATCACGCCGATCGGGGCGTCGGTCGGCAGCGCCGCGCGGGCCAGGATCCGTGCGCGGTCATAGCTGCTGGTGAACATCGTCACATGGGACCCGCTCTGGTTCAGCTCGAACCTGAGCCGATAGGGCGAGGCCCACAGTTCGCGTTCCCAGTCGGGGCCAAGAGACAAGGTCATGCCCCCGCTATAGGCGCCGTCGCCTGCGGCCAGCAACAGTCGCGCGCCCCGGTCGACCGCGCAAAAAAAGGCCGACCCGTCGTCTTGGTCGGCCGGAGGGGAACTATGAAGGTTGTGGTCGGCTCGCAGACGCCGAACACCCTCTCCTTCTACCGGAAGCCCCCGGTCGCCGCAACATCGGCCTGACCAATTTTCGCAACCTTCGCGCTAATAGCGCTGTCATCGCGAAATGAAAATCCATGAAACGTAACGACTTTCTATTGATCCATGGGTGATCCTCGCCTTCCTGTATCACCGACATTAGGAGCGCTCGGCGCAACCTGGTCAGACCAGTGAAACCCCTCCCCTTTGGGGAGGTGGCCCGAAGCGCGTGGCTGAGAAGTCGTGCCCGCCCCCAAAGGCACCTCCCCCTCTGGGGGAGGCGGTCGAAGGCCGGTGGGGGCCGTTTTCAGCTTCCGAGGCCATGGCGATCACCCAGCAACTCCCCCCACCGATCGCTGGCGCGATCGCCTCCCCCACAGGGGGAGGTCCGCGGTTCCAAGATCCTCCCCCTCTGGGGGAGGTGGCCCAGAGGGTCGGAGGGGGCAGCGCCGGCGCTAGACCCCCTCAATCGCTCCGCGACAGCTCCCCCAGAGGGGGAGCATCTGGACGCCGACCAAGATCCTCCCCCTTCGGGCGGGCAGCCGCAAAGCGGACGGAGGGGGCCCGCGCCCACAGCAAAAGGCCCTCCCCTGTTTCCAGGGAAGGGCCAGGAGCCGACCGGAACGGAGAGTTTTAGTTCCGGTAGGTGAAGCCGAGGGCGAAGCGCGAGCCGCCGTACTGGACCGACCAGGGATTGGCGCGGCCTTCGAAGCCGCGGTCGTCCGAGCCCACCGACAGGCGGGCGGCCTGCAGCAGGTTGCGGCCTTCCAGGTAGACCTCGAGGTTCTTGTTGATCCTCCGCGAGATCTTGGCGTCCAGGTACTCGTACTGCTCGGAGTAGTAGGGCTCGCTCGGATTGTACGGGAAGCGAACGTAGTTGCCGATGTTGGTGTTGGGCGCATTGGCCACCGGCGAGGCGCTGGTGTTGCCGCACGGCGAGATGCAGGACAGCACGCGGTCGCGGGTCTGGTAGGCGATACGCGCCTTGGTGACGCCGTCGTCATACCAGAACACCAGGTTGGCAAAGTACTTCGACTGGCCTTGCGGATCCAGCGCCTCGGCGGTCAGCGGGTCCATGTAGGTGACCGCATTGCCCGACTTGGTGGTCGAGATGTTGAAGTCCATGCCGGTCTTGCTGAGCTTCCACGGCAGGTAGGTGAAGGCCGTCCGCGCCACGAACTCCCAGCCCGACTGCACGTAGCCGGGGCCGTTCTCGTAGGTGGTCATGCCGAACTCGTAGTCCGAGAACTTCTTGCCGCCGGTGCCCGGGATCTCGATGTCGGTGCCTTCGAAGACGTTGGCGTTCTTGACCGGCACGGCCAGCGGCCCGCCGACCCGCACCTTCTGGCGGTAGTAGGCCAGGCTGAACGAGGTGTCCTTGTTGGGATACCACTCCAGGCTCGTGTTGTTCTTGGTCGCCTGATACGGCTTCAGGTCGGCGTTGCCGAAGGTGCCGCAGGTCATGTCCTGCTCGGAACCGTCGGCGTCGGCCACGCCGTCGCGACGCTCGTCATAGGTGCAGGTGCCGCCCGGCCACAGGTACTTCATCGCCGGCGGGGCGATGGTCTTGGCCCACGAATAGCGCAGCACGACCTTGTCGGGGATCGCCCAGACGGCGGCGTTGTAGGACGGCAGCCAGCCGGTATAGCTCTTGTTGATCGACACCGGACGGACCCGGCTGGTCGTCACGATGCCGGCCGCGAGGTTGGGGTTGTTGGGGTCGAAGGCCGGGGTCTTGAAGGTGGTGGCCAGGGTCACGTAGCCCGACCCCTCGACCTCGGTCTTGAACATCCGCGAACCCAGGTTGCCGCGGAACTCCATGCCGAACGGCAGGTCGTGCGCCAGGTCGGCCATCCAGTACCAGGAGGCCATCTTCTCCTCGGTCTCGTTGAACGGCTGCTGGTAGACCTTGCCGTCGCTGGCCGTGCACTCCTTGAGGCAGTCGAAGTTGTAGTTCACCGCGCCGGCCATCTGCGAAAAGGCCTTCTTGACGTCGATGCTGTCCCACAGCTCCAGGCCCGAGACGCCCTTGTAGCCCGGCATGAACTTGCCGGAGTTATGCTCGATCGAGCTCTGGAAGATGTCGATCAGCTGGGCCTGGGTCAGGGTCTCCAGGCCGTACAGGAAGTTGACGCCGGTGGTCGGGTTGGCGGCGTAGCCGTAGGCGCAGGCGTTGGCCGGCAGGGTCGAGGCCACGTTCGCGCAGGCCCGCACGTCGCCGCGCAGGGTCAGAGTCGGCACGAAGACGCCGGGGTCGGGCGAGTAACCGCCGCCGCCCCACGAATTGGCCGTGCCCTTACGATAGAGGACGCCCGCCTTGAAGCGCGTGAACAGCGGCATGTCGGGCAGGTAGGTGACGTCGAACTTCAGCTGGTCTTCGGCGCTCTCTACCTTCCGCGGATTGAAGACCAGACGATAGGCGTTCGAGTAGGCCGGCTGGCCCACTGCGGTCGGCGCGTTCAGCTGGGCGTAGTTGCGCATGTCGGTGTCATCGAAGGACGACGGCATGTCGATCGTCCAGATGCCGTTCTCCAGCGCCCGCATGGTCGCGTTGCCGTAGGTGTAGCTGCGCGAGAAGCGCAGGTCGGTGCGCGAGTAGTCGCTTTCGTTGCGACCGAAGATCAGGTCCATGGTCAGCGGACCGCGGTTGTAGTTGGCGCCGCCCGAGATGTAGTTCGTCTTCCAGATCTGGTCGTTCTGGATCTGGTCGATGCCCAGCGCGGCGTTGGTGATGTCGAACTGGGTCAGGTGATGGTTGCCGTCCATCTGGATGGAGCCCGGCACGATGTTGGCCGCCACGCCCATCAGCGGGAACGCGTTGTTGGTCACGCTCGAGCCCGGGGTGGTGTCGATCGTGAACGGCGCCGTCGGCATGCCCTGGTTGTAGATGTAGAAGCCGCCGCCCGGGATGGCCGAAAGAACGTTGGGCGTGCCGGCCGGGTAGAAGGTGTTGGTGACCAGCGAGGTCGCCGTCTGGTTCTGCGAGGCGGCGTACAGCGAGGTGATGCCGCCGCGGGTGCGCTGGCGGTTGTTCTCGTTCTGCTCGCGGTTGGCGACCTGGTACTTGGCGAAGATCGTCAGGTCGTCATTGACGCGGTAGTCGAAGCGCAGGTCCCAGGACAGGCGGTCTTCGTACTGGGTCAGGTTCTGGTCGCGCACCAGGTTGGGCGCGTAGTCGTTCCACTGGTTGAGACAGCTGATCTGGGCGTTGATCTGCGCGGCCTGGGCGGCCTGGCGGTTGGCGCCGTTGCTGCCGGCCACGATCGTGCCCAGCTGGGCGTCGGTCAGCGTCGGGAACGCGGCAAGACACTCAGCCTTGGTCTTGGCCGCGGCCGACTTGGTGTAGACGTCCAGCGGCGTGGGCGCGTTGAACGTGCCGCCGCCGACCATGGCCCACGAGGCGATCGGGTCGGTGGCGCCGACGCCGTTGGCGGTGGCCGGGTTGTAGCTGAAGGTCTTGTCCGGCGAATTGTCGAAGTCGGCGAAGCGCGTATAGCCCTGGGCGTTGTTCGAGCCGCCGTTGTTCAGCGCGTGGCTGTCGTTCAGGCGCTTGCTGTAGCTGATGTTGCCGATCACGCCGAGACGGTCGTCCAGGAACTTGCGCGAGGCGACCACGCCCAGTTCGGGCGAGGCCTTGCGCGACAGCGAGTTACCGGCGGCCGCGCCGCGGATCGACAGGTAGGGCTTCTTGAAGTCCAGGCCCGTGCGGGTCTGGATCTGGACGGTGGCGCCCAGGCCGCCCGGGGTCATGTCGGCCGTCTGGCCCTTGATGACGTCCAGGCTCTTGATCATCTCGGCCGGGAATTCGCGCAGGTCGGCGGCGCGACCGCCGCCGTCGCCGACGGCCAGGCTGAAGCCCGAGGCGGCAACGCCCATGCCGTCCAGTTCGACGCGGGTCAGGTCGGCGCCGTTGCCGCGGATCGAGACGCCGTCGCCTTCGCCGAAGCCGTTGCGCTCGATGGCGACGCCGGCGATGCGCGACATGGCTTCGTTGACGTTGCTGTCGGGGAACGAGCCGACGTCGTCGGCGACGATGGAGTCCTGGGCCGTCGCGCTGCGCTTCTTGCGCGCGATCGACGACTGCTGCGAGGCCCGCGCCCCGACGACGATGGCCTCGACTTCGGTCGGGGCTTCCACCGATCCGGAGGTCTTGACGGTTTCGGATTGTGCGACGGCTTGCTGGACCGGCCAGACGGCCGCGCTCAAGGCGATGATCGACACAGCCGCGGCCGTGCGGCCGCGCGCGCTGAAGCGCTTCATTACTTCCTCTCCCAAAGTCTTCTTATTCTCGCGGGGGGCGTCTTTGGCCGCCCGCCAGGCTCATGGACTGCAATCGGCGACGTCGCCCGGACGACCCCGCGTGGGGCTCGGCCGGGCCGTCGCTATGCGCCGGCCGGTACTGTCGTGATCATCGTTTCCTCCCGCCCTCCCTGACGGTCGAAGCCGTCAGGCCTTGCCATTTTTGGCCTGACCACTTTGTTGCATAACCGAGATACTCAGACAAGTTATTGTTATGATCAATGCGATAAGCAGGCTGTCAGGTATCGAGCTATGACAGCGTTGACATAGGCGGAGAGGAATTCCGTTCGAAAGCTCAAAAACTTCGACGAAACAACGAACAACGCTCGCTCAGGCGCCTTGGCCGGAGCGAGCGGTATGGCCACCCGCGGGAGCCATAAAAACTCCTACAAGTGGCCGATGTTTTTCTGAAAGCGACCTGAAACGGTCGAATCGATATGTCAGGCCTTGGCCCGGCCGGCGCTCGCATAGCCGCCGACCTCGGCCTCGTCGTCGATCACCCGGCCGGTTCCATCCTTCACCTGGCCAAGGATGCGAAGGTCGACGGCGTCGCGGTCCCAGGGCCGCGCGCCGGCGCCCGCCAGGACGTGACGCTCGATGGCCGAGGCCGGCAGGGCCTTCAGCCCTTCAGGCCACAGCGGCGCGGCCGACAGGCGCCGAACCCGCGGCAGCGGCGTCGTCGGCAGGACCCGCAGGTCCGGCATCGCCGCCCCGCCGGCATAGGCCGCACGGTTGTCATGGGCGTAGAGGTCGAGATCGCCCTGCCCCTCCACGATCAGGAACGGCAGGTCGGGTCTGGTGGAGGCGCCGCCGCGCACCACGTTGCCGACCAGCGCCAGCTGGCCGACCTGCCAGGCCCGCCCCTCCCATTCAGGAGCGTTCAGCGCGTAATGCATGGCCCGCGTGCCGGGGTCGTAGACCAGGTTGTTGACCGACACGGCGTGCACCGCGCCCTTGAACAGCTGGTTGCGCTCCAGATTGTGGGCGTAGAGGTTGCCCGCGATCAGCACCTGCGTGGCGTTGTCGTGGATCAGCGTGCCCTTGGAGTGCTCGCCCTTGACGTGGCTGGCGTGCGACAGCCCCTCGGAGACGATGTTGTTGCTGAAGGTGATCCGGTGCGAGGTCCCGGCGCGCCAGGACTCGACCGTGTCGCCGCCGTCGAACCGCGGCCCCGAGGCCGACAGGTTCTCGTCGGTGGCCCAGGCGATCGAGCAGTGGTCGACGATGACGTCGCGGGCCTTCCAGCAGGTGATCCCGTCCACCTCCCAGCCGCTGCGGTCCGCCGCCCCGTCGCGGCCCGCCCGCACCCGCAGGTGGCGCAGCACGACGTCGTGGCTCTCGACCTGGACGCCCCCGCGGATGAACGTGATCCCCGGAGACGGCGCGGTCTCGCCGGCCACGGTCAGGAACGGCTCGCGGATGCGGATGCTCTTGCGGCCCAGATCGATGACGCCGGCGACGTCGAACACCACCTTGCGCGGCCCCGAAGCCTCGACGGCGGCGCGGAACGAGCCGGGTCCGTCGGCGGCCAGGGTGGTGACGCGCAAGGTTCGCCCGCCCTCCCCGCCCTTGGCGCTTGCCCAGCCCAGGGCGACGAAGTCGGGCGCGGCCGCCCGCGTCGCCGTCGGCGCCAGCAGCACCGCTCCGGCGCCGGCCAGCACCGTCCGGCGATCCATCGGCATCAGCTTGGACATCTTCATCGCCAGCTCCTGGTCGACATGAAAAAGAAGCGGCGGAGGACCGCGAGATCCTCCGCCGAGGCCGCCTTCGAGCCCTGGGGAAAGCCGAAGGGGGTGGCCGCCGCGCGGAGGGGCGCGGCGACCAGTCTCGCGGCGCGCTAGTACTTGTAGCGCACGCCGATCCGGTAGTTGGGGCCGCTGCCGCCGTACGAGAGGATGACCGGGTCGTTGTAGACGAACCGCTCGGACTTCTCGTCGGTGATGTTCAGCGCCTCGAAGGTGATGCTGACCTGCTTCATCGGCTGGTAGCGCATCGAGAAGTCGACGTTCATCGTCGACTTGGCCCCTTCGAACTCGTTGATCAGCGGACCGTCGCAGGCCGAACCGTTGGCCTGCAGGCCCGGGTCGCAGTTGCCCGAGGCGATCGGATACTTGGTGTAGTACTGGTCGCGCTGGGCCATCGAGACCCGGGCGTTGAACTTCTTGGTCTCGTAATAGACGGTGAAGTTGATCCCCTTGGGCGAGGAGCCCAGCCACGGACCGGTGCCGTAGACCGGAGCCTTGGTCACCACGCCCGTCGTGGCGTTCACCGCGCCCGGGTCGAGGATGTACTTCAGCTCGGTGTCCAGCTTGGTCATGTTGAACTGGACGCCGAGGTTCTTGAAGTACCAGGGCAGGAAGGTGAAGTCCTGCTGGTAGCTGAACTCCCAGCCCTGCAGCACGCCGCCGGGCGCGTCGCGCACCTGGCGGGCCAGCATCACGTTGTCGGCGTCGATATAGGCGCGACGGAAGACGTCGCCGCCGGTCTCGCCTGGGAACTGCAGGCGCAGCTGGGCGATGGCGTCGGCGTCGAGGAATTCCGACAGCGGGGCCTCGTAGAAGACCGTCTGCGGGTAGGAGTCGATGTCCTTGCGGAAGTAGCCCAGGCTGATCAGGCCGCCTTCGGTGAAATACCATTCGGCGGCGACGTCGAAGGCCTTGCCGCGGAACGGCGAGAGCTTCGGGTTGCCGACGGTCAGGGTGCCGCCGGTGACCGAGCCGTCGCCCGGAATGCTGACGCCGGTGACGGCCGGCGACAGGTTGCCCAGCAGCGGACGGGCCATGACCTTGGCCGCCGCGACGCGGATATAGAGGTTGTCCAGCGCCTCCCAGGTCAGGTTACCGGACGGCAGGGTGTCGGTGTACTTGTTCTCGCCGCGGATCGGGCGGCCGGCCGTGGTCTCGCCCAGCGACTCCACTTCGGTCTCGGCCTGGCGGACGCCGAAATTGCCGAACAGGCGACGCCCGCCCCAGACCTGATAGTTGAAGCCGAACTGGGCGTAGTAGGCGAGGTTCTTCTCGGCCACCTCGAACGAGGCCGAGCGGTTGCGCTTCCGGGTGATGCGGAAGTCGCCGTACTTGTTGATGCAGTCGCAGTCGAAGCCGAACACGCTGCTGAAGGCCTCCAGGTTCGGCGCATAGAAGCGCGTGGTCGAGCCTTGCGGCACGTCCAGCCCCTGGCCGAACTCGATGACCTGGCCCAGCGAGGCGCTGGTCACGCCGGCCTCCTTCTCGGTCGGGTTCAGCAGGTCGTTGTTGCGCTCGTACTGGTCGGTCGAGAACTCGTACTTGCGGCCGGTGATCCCGAACTTGATCGTCCAGTTGTCGTCCAGCTCGTAGGCGACGTCGATCTTGCCGCCGTTATAGGTGTTCAGGGTGTTGCGCTTGTAGTGGCGCATCCCCGAGAAGCCCTTGACGATGCCCCACTTGTTGGGATCGGCCGCATCGAACCCGGCGTCGAAGCGCGGCATGCCCGAGGCCCCGCGCTCGTCGAAGATGAAGGGCTCCTGAGCGTCCATGTAGTTGAACTCGACCAGGGTGCCGGTGTTCTTGTTCTCCGACCGCGAGGCCCCGTACGAAGCGGTGGCCTTGAGCTTGTCGCTGAACTCGTGGGTCAGCTCGGCCGACACCTGGCGGAAGTCGGTGGTGTAGGCGCCGCGGTCGGCGCCCGAGCGCCAGTCGACGTTGCCCAGCTTCAGGTACTCGGCGTTCTGGCCCACCACCTCAGCGTCGAGCAGCTTCACCGACGGGCGGCCGATCAGGTCGCCGCGGAACGGCAGGCTGGCCGCGGGCCCCGCGTAACCGGGCGAGGACGGGTTGGTGTAGTACTCGTACGGATCCAGGTTGTAGGGGTTGTAGCTGTAGGTGTAGCCGCTGACCGGGTTCTGGCCGTAGAGTTGCTGGCCGCAGTCCTGGCCCGGGTTCAGGTCGGTCTCGGCCGTGAAGGTGCAGCCGCCGGGATAGAGCGCGCGACGCTGGGCGTCGGTCATGGCGCTGCCGTTGCGCGCCGTCGCGGTGGGCGTGTTGGCTCCGTACGAATAGCTGGCGTTGGTGTTGTTGCGGTTCAGCCCCACCGGCGACAGCTGGTAGTTGGTGCTGACGCTCTCGAACCGCGAATAAAGGCCATCGACCGTCAGCTTGGTGCGCGGGCCGATCTCGAACTGGAACGCGCCGGTCAGGCCCAGGCGCTCGGTTTCGACGTCGCGCTGGGCGATCGACGGCAAGGCCGGAAAGCGGATCTGGCTGTCGTTGCAGCCCGGCGAGGTCGGAGTCAGGCCGGTCACCGGCTGTCCGCTGGTCGCCGCGCAGTTGGGGTAGAGCTTGGCGTAGGCGGCCGGATCCGATCCCGTCATCTCCGCATAGGCCAGCGGATTGGCCAGCGGGTTGTAGTAGTTGGCCGGATTGGCCTTGTAGGCGTCCAGCGCCGCCCCCGTCAGGGTGGTCGGGATCAGGGCGGTGAACACCGTGCCGGTCGGCGCCGCGAAACCCGCCCGACCCGGCAGTTCGTCGCCGGTCCAGGTCGAGCCGCGATAGACGTAGTCGGACGAGCCGCCGCCGCGGGCGTAGGTGTCGTCCTCGGAGGTGCGCTTGGCGTAGGCGGCCGACAGCAGCAGGCCCACGCGCCCGTCGAACCAGCGGTTGGAAACCAGGCCCGTGATGCGCGGGCTGTGCTTCTTGCCGTTCTCGTAATAGCTGTCCTCGGCCGACAGGGCGAAGGCGCCCTTCTTGTAGTCGAACGGGCGGCCGGTGATCAGGTCGACGGTGGCGCCCAGCGAGCCCTCGTCGGCCTCGGCGGACGACGACTTGCGCACCCGCACCGAGCTGAACAGTTCCGAGGCGAAGGCGTTGAAGTCAAAGGCGCGCGAGCGGTTGGGGCTGGAGCCGGAATCGTTGCTGGCGCCCGTCGACAGGGCCTCCATATTGTTGATCCGCACCCGGCTGAAGTCGCCCGACAGGCCGCGCACGCTGATGGTGCGGCCCTCGCCGTTGTCGCGATCGATCGAGATGCCCGGCAGGCGCTGGAGCGACTCCGCCAGGTTGCTGTCGGGGAAGTCGGCGATGTCCTCGGCGTTGATGGCGTCGAGCATCACGTCCGAGTTCTTCTTGGTGTCGATGGCGCTGCGCAGGGCGGCGCGATAGCCGGTGACGACCACCTCGCTGACCGCATTGTCGGTGATCGGCTGGTCGGCCGGCGGCGGCGACGCGGCCTGGGCCAGCGCGACGGCCGGCGTCAGCAGCGCGGCCACCGTCAGGCTCGAAATTCCGGCCAGCAGCCGTGTGCGCGGCGGCGCCTTGCCCGTCTTGTGATTGGTCATCCCTATTTCCCTCCCAATTGTTGAGCGCGTCGCTCCGGACGCGTCGGCTTTGGCGCAAGCGCTCCCGTTCGCCGCGCCAGGGGCGCGGCGGCGAGAAAGCCCGCACTGATCTCTTGGTCTTCACGGACGGCGGCTGGCCGCCGTCCTGGTCTCGGCTCTAGGCGCTAGACATCGTCGCTCACCCTCCAGGGCTAGTGATCGGATCGGCCGCCAGCCAGTCCAGCGCATTGCTCAGCCAGCGCGTCTGGAGCGGGGCGACCATGTCGGGCAGGCGATGGACCAGCACCCGCGCCGCGCCCTTGCGCGCGGTGAAACTGGCCGCGCCGTTGTGGCGGTCGTGGTCGCGGCTGTAGGCGGCGATCACCTCGACGCCCTCCCCGTCGACCAGCAGGCCGTTCGAGGGCTGGCCCTCCACCTGGTGCAGCACGCTCATGGCCATGTCGGACGGGATGCCGGCGAAGGTCGGATGGCGCCGCACATAGTTCCAGTTGCCCATCCAGGGCGCCCGCAGGCCGCCGACCTGGCCGGCGTAGGTGAAGAGGCCAAGACCAGCCAGTTGCCTGGCCACGCCCTCGGCCAGGCCGTCCTCCTGCACCACCGCCAGCAGCGGCGTTCCGCTCGACACCGCGGCCAGCACCTCGGGGGGAAGCTCGCCCAGGACCAGTTGCGGCTTCTCGCCCTTCTTGGGCTGTGCCTCCAGGCCCGTCTGCTCGCCGACCTGGCGGCGGACGATCTCGTCGGCCTTCAGGCCCGAGGCGACGATCCCGTCGTAGCGGACGCCGGCTTTGAAGTCCTCGACCGCGACCCCGGCCTGCTTCTCCAGTTGGCTGCGCAGGCTCCTGGCGACGCCGGAGACGGCGATCTTCAACTTGCGACGCGAGCCACCGACCGGCGCGGCAATCCAGACCTCGCGATCGGACACCACCTCGCCCTTGCCGGCAAGGGCCACGCGGATCACATGCCGCCCTTCCCGCTCGAAGGCCGGCGCGCGCACGCTCTCGGCCACCAGCCACGACATCCGGTCGGCCTCGTGCGGGGGCGCCGGCCAGCGCCCCGCCGCTCGCGCCGCGCCATCCGGCCCGACGATGCTGAGCACCAGATCGCCGACAACCGGCCTGCCGGTGTCGTTGAACAGCCAGAGATCCAGTTCCGCCGCCTCGCCGGGCGCATAGGCCAGCTTGCGGGGCTTGGCCACGGCCAGGACCGGCCGCAGGCTCTGACTCATCAGAACCGGGTCAGCCTTGAAGCCGCGCAGGGCGTCGACGATCCCCGAATGGTTCTCGATCGCCGTGCTTTCCCAGCCCGAGATGGCCGCGACGTCGACCGTTTCACCCAGCCGGATGTTCTCCAGGTAGTTGCGCCAGGCCTCGTAGGCCTTGCGCCCCACCGACAGGAACAGCGCCTCGGTGGTCGGGAACGCCTTGCGGAAACCCCAGCGATCCAGATAGGCGCTGGTGGCCTCGACGATGACCTTGTGGTCCTCCAGGTCGTAGCTCTTGCCGCCCTTGGCCAGGATCTCGGCGACCATGGCCACGTGGTTGTCGGCCACGGCGCAGCCCTGCATCTCGCCGAACTCGACGATGAAGAGCTTGCCCTTCTGCATGTGGATGTAGTCGTCCTTGGACGCGTAGAACTTGTCGTACCACTGGTCGCCGGCGCCCTGGTGCTCGACCCACCAGCCGCCCCATTCCTCGACGTCCGAACGCAAGTAGTGGTCGTTGTACGGCAGGTACATCGCCTGGGCCGCGCCGCGCTTGACGAAGCCATCGTTGAGGATCACCGCCCGGCTGGGATCCAGGTCATGCATGGCCTTGAGCACGAACTGCACGTCGGGATTGGCCAGGTTCGCGCCGATCTCGTTCTGCAGGGTGTAGTGGGCCAGCGACGGATGCGACCGGAACGCCCGCACCATCGCCTGGCACTTCTCGACCATGAACTGGCGGCTGAATGCGTCGGCGGGATTGAGGCTCTCGCCCGGCTTGAGGTCGCGACCGATGGCGTGGCGGCCGCCGCCGGGCTCCATCACCCGCAGCAGGCCCATCTCGTCCATCGCCTGGAAGACCTCGGGCTTGCCGACGTTGCGGTGGAAGTGCAGCGCGTTCAGGCCCAGCGCATGGGCGGCGGCGACCTCGCGACGCGCCAGCTCCTTGGTCGGCCACAGGCCGTTGAAACCCCAGTAGCCCCAGGAGATCGCCGAATAGAGCCGGATGCGACGGCCGTTGAGGCGCAACAGGGCGTCGGTTCCAACGCCTTCGACGCCGAACCAGCGGAAGCCGAAGCGCACCTCACGCGTATCAACCTCGCCCCTGGCCTGCGCCCACGACAGGCGCAGCCGGTGCAGGCGCGGCGTATCGAGGTCCCAGAGCTCGGCCTTGGGCGCGGTGACCAAGAACCGGACCCGCAGGCGGCGGCCGCCCTCCAGGGCCTCCAGCCCTTCCAGCTTGATGTCGGCGGCGACGCTCACGCCCTTGTCGTCGACGAGGGTCGCCGAAGCCTTTGCGCGCAAGCCTTGCGGGTCGGCGGCCGGCTGCTCCAGCACCACGTCCATGAAGGCCGTGATCGTGCGCGGCTGCGGGGTGTTGAGCACCCAGGCATCGTCGATCCGGGCGGCCAGCGGATGCACGCTCAGCGTCATGCCGCGATCGAGACCACCAAAACCGTGCGAGGCGAACAGCTTGACCTTGCCCCAGACCATGGTGGTGCTGTCACGCCAGTCGAAGCGACCGCCGGGATTGGTGATGCGGATGGAAAGACGGTTGGCCTCGCCCGGCTTCATCGCCGCCGTCAGGTCGCAGGCGAACGGCAGTTCCGACATGATCGAGTAGCCGACCAGCCGCTCGTTGAGGAACACCTCGGCCCGCAGCCGCGCGCCGCGCAGGTTCAGCAGGACCCGCTTGCCCTTGGCGCCGGCGGGAATGTCGATCGTCCGCGACCACCAGGAAACGCCCTTGTAGGCGCCGTAGCGGGGCACGTCGTCGTCCTCGGCGTAGCGGTATTCGTCGGCGCCGTAGGGGCGCGAGGCGAACCTGCCCCAGAAGTGCTCTTCGACCGTGGTCGGCAGGCTGACGGTGATGGCGTCGGATGATCCGAGCGCGCCCCAGCCGCCGGTCGGCGGCTTGACCGGCAGGGCCGTCAGGTCGACGGCGCTGGGCAGGTGCAGCGCATCGTCCTTCCAGGACGCAGCCTGGTCGATCCAGAGACTCCAGCCCTCGTCGGGCACGGCCAGCAGGTCGGCGGCCGACGCCGGCGCGACCATGCCGGCCGCGGCCAGACCCGCGCCGCCGGCGGCCAGGAAGGAACGGCGATCCAGCTTCACGGCAGCACCTTCCGGCCCGAGACGTCGAAGCGGGCGGAAACCCCGGCGGGCTTGGCGAGGCCATGGCGCGACACCGGCTGTCCGCCGCCGATCCAGAGGTCGACCGGCCCCGCCTCGACGGCGCGCACGCCAGTGGCGTCGACGACGCTGAGCGCCGAAGGGTCGAGCTCGAAGGTCAGGGTCTTGGTCTCGCCGGCCTTGAGAGCGATCCGCTGAAAGCCCTTCAGCGAACGGATGGGCGCGCCGGCCGCGCCGCGCGAGACATAGAGCTGCGCGACCTCGTCGCCGTCGCTGCCGCCGGTGTTGGCGACATCGACACTGATCTTCATCGCTTCGCCGGCCTTCACCGACTTGGCCAACTTCGGCTGGCCGTAGGTGAAGCGGGTGAAGCTCAGCCCATGGCCGAACGGATAGAGCGCCTCGCCGCCGAAGTAGCGATAGGTGCGCCCGGCCATGCCGTAGTCCTTGAACGGCGGCAGCTGGTCGGCCGAGCGATAGAAGGTCAGCGGCAGACGGCCGGACGGGCTGAAGTCGCCGGCGATCAGGCCGGCGACGGCGTGTCCGCCCTCCCCGCCCGGATACCAGGCCTCGACGATGGCCGGCAGCTTCTCGTCGGCCCAGTTCACGGCCATGGCCGAACCGTTCATCAGCACCAGCACCACGGGCTTGCCGGTAGCGTGCAGGCCTTCCAGCAGGCTCTGCTGCGGCGCGGGCAGGTCGATGCGGGTGCGATCGCCGCCGGCGAAGCCCGGAGCGCGGACCGACATCTCCTCGCCTTCCAGCTTGGCGGTCAGGCCGCCGACGAACAGCACCAGATCCGCGTTCTTGGCCGCGGCGATCGCGGCCTCGGCGCCCTGGCTGGGCTTGCTCCAGGTCAGGCGCTGGTCACCGCGATCGCCATCCTGCCAGGCCTCGACGGTGATGGCGTGCGACCGGCCCGCGGTCAGGGCGACGGCGCCCTCGGGCGTGGCGTCGGCGGGGCGCTTCCAGGCGTCGACCACGACCTTGCCGTCGACGATCACCCGATAGCCGCCTTCGCCGCGCAGGGTGAAGCGATGGACGCCCGTCTCGGTCGGCTTGAGGAAGCCCGTCCAGCGGGTCGAGGTCTGGCGCTTTTCGCGCTGGGGGCGCCCCCACCCGACCTGGACGTTGGCGGCGCTTTCGACCTTGGCCTCACCGGCCAGGTCCAGACCCTGAAAGGTCTCGAGCTTCACGCCCTTGGCGGCGCAGGCCGCGTCAGAGCAGAGCGCGTCATTGGGCAGGGTGTTCATCGGCGCGCCGACCAGCCCCGTCCCCTCGACGAAGGTCACCTCGGCATCCGGATAGCGCGCGCGGATCCCGGCCAGCACCGTCACCGGCCTGGAGGGCGTGCCGTTGTAGTTGCCGACCAGGGCGTCGAGGCTGTCGGCGTTCGGACCGATCACCGCGATGCGCCTGGGCGCGGCCCTCAGCGGCAGCAGGCCGTCGTTCTTCAGCAGCACCATCGAGGCCTGGGCCGTCTTCAGCGACAGGGCGCGGTTGGCGGGCGTGTCGTTGTCGGCGGGCGTGATCTTCGAATAGGCGACATTGGCCGGCGGATCGAAGAGACCCAGCTTGATGCGGGCGACGAACAGGCGACGAACGGCCTGGTCGAGTTCCGCCTCGGTCAGCAGCCCTTTCTGCACAGCCTCCACGATCGGACCGATCTCGGCGCTCTTGTTGAGCCCGAACTCGGCGCAGATCAGGTCGGTGCCGGCCTTCAGGCTCACGGCCACGCCTTCGGCCGGCGTCTTGGCGTAGTTGTGCGAGGTCGGCAGGAAGACGTCGGCGATGGCGGCGCAGTCCGAGACCACGTGGCCCTTGAAGCCCCACTTGCCGCGCAGCGTGTCCTTCAGCAGGAAGTCGCTGGCGCAGGCCGGCACGCCGTCGACGGCGTTGTAGGCGCACATCACGGACTCGACCTTGCCGCGCTTCACCAGCGCCTCGAAGGCCGGCAGGTAGGTGTCGGCCAGATCGTGCTTGCTGGGATGGATGTCGTCGTGGTGCCGGTCGGCCTCAGGGCCGCTGTGCACGGCGAAGTGCTTGGCGGTGGCGGCGGTCTTGTAGTGCTTGGGATCTTCGCCCTGCAGGCCGTGGACGAAGGCGACGCCGAACTCGGCGGTCAGGTGCGGGTCCTCGCCCCAGGTCTCCTGCCCTCGACCCCAGCGCGGATCACGGAAGATATTGATGTTGGGCGACCAGACGGTCAGCCCCCGATACTGGCCGGAGCTTCCGTCGGCGCCGCGCTTTTCGACGTACTTGGCGCGAAACTCGGTGGCGATGGTGTCGGCCACGTTCTGGATCAGCGGAACGTCCCAGGTGGCGGCCATGCCGATGGCCTGCGGAAACACCGTGGCCTCGCCGGCCCGGGCCACGCCGTGCAAACCCTCGCTCCACCAGTTGAAGGCGGGCACGGAAAGGCGCGGAATACCCGGCGCGGCATGCTTCAGCTGGCCGGCCTTCTCCTCCAGCGTCATGCGCGAGACCAGATCGGCGGCGCGGGCCTCCGGCGACAGCGTCACGTCATGGAACGCGTCGGCGCCCGCCAGAGCGACGGCCGGCGCCGACGCCAGGGCCAACGCCAGAAACGAAACCACGCCGAAGCGACGGCTGCGGACGGATACGCTCATCAAACATCGCCTCGGGAAGAGTTCAGGTCGCGCAACAGCTTGCGATCGGGTCGGTAGACGACGGCGCGCTCGCCGCCGAGATCGGCGCGAACCCCGCTCATCGGATTGACGAGGCCGTAGCGGCGCTTGTCGCGGATTTCGAAACGCCCGACGCCGGGCAGGTCGACCACCTTGCCCTCCAGCAGGGCCTCGCGGATCTGGCGGCAGAGAGAACGGGTCAGCATGTCGCCGACATCCGCCTGGAAGGCCCGGGCGATATCGAGGACGGGCTCTTCGGCGGGCCGCTCGCCGCCGGCGGATCGGCCGTGCGATGTCGCGCTTGAGTCGCGCACAGAGCTGTTCATCGAACCGCCTCCCCTTCCCATGCCGCGGCCTTGTCGACCGTCTCGCCCGGTTAGCCACCGGTGTCATGATTGAAATAAGCATGTCGCAATCGACACGAAAAGAGAAAAAGGTACCGGTAACTTAAATAAATGCGGAGAATTTATCCGCTTTTCTTCCCGACACTAAACGACGCCTGGCAAGCAGCCATCCGCACAAGAAAAGCGTCAGGGACGCATAATTTTTCGCAGTCCATTGATCGTGCGGACTTTCGCCAGCATCGTCCGGCCAACCGGCGAGACCGGATGTTTGGGGAGACCCCGTGTCGAGGGCGGAGCGGCCAGAGGCTCGCGGCGACGATGCTGAGCATTGGGCCGAGCAGTGGAAAGACCGATCGGCCTATCGGCGCACCTATGCCCAGGACTGGGGCGACCTGTGCGCCTTCCTGCGCGCGCGGTTCGGCGCGGGCCCGCCCGACCCGGAGGATGTCGCCCAGCAGGCCTTCCTCAAGCTGGGGGAGCGCCCCTCCGACCGATCGCTGGAAAGCCCGCGCGCCTTCGTGTTCCGCGTCGCCATCAACCTGACCCTCGATGGCCGCCGTCGCCGCCAGCGCGCGGCGCGTCTGCTGGACGCCTCCACCCAGGCCCTGGAGCCGGACGACGCGCCCGACGTCGAGCGCGCCCTGATCGCGCGGGACGACCTGAAACTGCTTGAGAAGGTGGTCGCCGGCCTGCCGGATCGGCACCGCCGCTATCTGGCGGCCAGCCGCATCGAGGGCCTCAGCTTCGCCGAGATCGGGCGGCGCGAGGGCGTCTCCGAAGCCCTGGTGCGCAAGACCATCGACGAGACCACCGTCGTCTGCCAGCGCGCCCTGGCGCGCGGCGCCATCGACTACAAAGCCGACTACAGGGGCCTGTCGCGTGAACGCAACCGTCGATCCTGACTCGCCGATCGGCCAGGAGGCCCGGGCCTGGGCCCTGGCGGTGTTCGGCGAGCCGTTCCCGCCGGAGCGCTCGGCCGCGCTGCGCCGCTGGCTGGACGCCGACGAGACGCACCAGCGCGCCTACCGGGAAGCCGAAGCCGTCCTCCTGGCGCTGAGCGACCTGAACCTCATGGCGCGGCCGACCGAGGCCGCCCGACGCCTCGCCCCCAAGCGGACAGCGGCCTGGATCGGCGGGGTGACAGCGCTGGCCGCCTGCCTGGTCGCCGCGATCTTCGTCGCCGGCCCGCCGGCCCCGCTGGAAAGCGGCGTCCAGGCCCGACAGGTCGCCCTCAGGGACGGCAGCACGGCCGTCCTGGCCCCCGGCAGTCGCCTGGCCCAACCGTCGCGCTGGAACGACCGCCGCTACGTGCTGGAACGCGGCGAGGCCTTCTTCAGCGTGCGCAAGGCCGACGGCCGGCGTTTCCAGGTCGCGGTGGGCCAGGCCGAGATCGAGGTGCTGGGCACCCGCTTCGACGCCCGGCAAAGCGCGAGCGGCCAGGTCCGCGTGGCGGTCGAGGAAGGGCGCGTCGCCGTCTACGAAGGCAAGGCCCGGCGACAGGTCGCGCGCCTGGGCGCGGGCGACTACGTGATCGTCGAGAAGGGCCAGGCCGAAACGGGCCGACTGCCTGCACCCAACCAGGCCGCCGCCTGGCGCGCCGGGCGGCTGGCCTATGCCGACGCCCCGCTGGGCGACGTGATCGCCGACCTCGCCGCCAGGGGACACGGCGACCTCACGGTCACGCCGCGCGCCGCGGCGCTGCGCGTCACCGCCAGCTTCCAGCTCGAACAGGCCGACCGCTTCATCGCCAGCCTGCCTGAGATCCTGCCGGTCAGCGTCAGGACCGCCGACGGCCGGCGAACCATCGACGTTCGCCCCGAAAGCCCGTCTCGGCCGCGATGAAGGTCGTCCCCGCGATCGGGGTCATGGCCGCCGCCTGGTTGGCGACCGCGCCGGCCCTGGCGGCCGCGCCCGAACGGCGTTTCGCCTTCGACCAGCCGGCCCAGCCGCTGGCCACCGCGCTGCTGGCGGTGTCGGCCCGGACCGGCGCGGTGATCGCCGCCCCCGCGGCGATGACGGCCGGCCGCCGCGCGCCGGGCCTTTCGGGATCGATGCCGCTCGGCCAGGCCCTGCGAACCCTGCTGGCCGGCTCGGACCTGGACTTCTCGATCTCGGCTTCGGGCGTCGTGACCCTCAAACGCCGGACCGAGGCGATCTCCACCGCCCCGCCCTCGCCCGTTCGCCTCCCAGCCCCGCAGCCTGACGAGCCCACCCTCGTCACGCCGATCAGCGTGCTGGCCCGCCCCCTGGCCGAGCCCACGACGGAACAGGCGCGCGACGCGCCGGCCCAGGTCGACGTGCTGCTGGAGGATCAGCTTCGCGGCGCCGGCGCGCTCGGCCTCGGCGACGCCCTGCGGCAGATGCCGGGCGTGACGGCCGGACCGGAAGCCGGCGAGGCGCGCCAGATCGCCGTACGGGGCGTCGGCGGCCGCTTCACGCGGGTGCGGGTCAACGGCATGGAGACCCTGGCCACCTTCGGGGCCAGCAACGCCGTGGGCGGCACCAATCGCGGGCGAGCGTTCGACTACAACATCTTCGCCGCCGACCTGTTCAAGCAGGTGCGCCTGCAGAAGACCGCCTCGGCCGACGTCGACGAAGGCTCGCTCGGCGCGACGATCGACATGCGCACCCGCTCGCCCCTGGAACTGCCCGACCGCCATGCGGTGTTGATCGTCGAGGGCGGCTACCAGACCCTGTCGCGCGAGGCCCAGCCGCGACTGTCGGCGGTGCTGTCGCGCAGGGACGCCGCCGGCAGGCTGGGCGTGCTGGTCTCGGCCGCCTATTCGGGCCGCTCGGTGGTAGAGGCGGGCGCCAGCGCCGGCCAATGGGAGACCGGTCTCGCCGTCGCCCCGGGGTTCGGATCGGTGGCCGCGCCGCTCGACCTGGCGAGCGTCAACGCCGCCCTGCACGCCCGCATCCCCCGGCTGGAACTGATGGACATCGATCAGGATCGCCTGGGCCTGACGGGATCCCTAGAATGGCGCCCGGACGACGCCACCCGCATCGCCCTGGACACGATCTACGCCGAGCTCCGCTCCAGCCGCCGCGAGAACCTGCTGGAAAGCTTCACCTTCCGCACGCCTGGCGTCTGCGCGACGCCGCCGGATCCGCGCTGCGGCATCAACGCCGTCAAGGTCACACAGGCGGACATCGCCCTGTTCGGCGGCCGCAAGCCCGTGCTGATCGCCGGCAGGTTCGACGATGTCGACGTGCGCTCCGAGGCTCGCCGAGACGCATTGAACACGATCTTCCGCCAGACCACCCTGGCGGCCACCCATCGGTTCCGCGACGGCCTGGAAGGCCGGCTGCTGGCCGGGTTCAGCCGCTCGGACTTCAGCAATCCGGTCCAGCAGACGCTCTACCTGGAACAATTCGACGTCGACGGCTTCGCCTACGACTTCTCGGACAAGGATCGCCCCGCGCTCGATTTCGGCGACGCGGCCCTCGCTTCACCCGACGCCTGGACCATCAGCGAGTTCCGCTCCGATCCCAACTGGGTCGACAACAGCTATCGGTCGCTGGCGCTGGACCTGGAAAACCGCTCGGGTCCGCTGGACTGGCGCGTGGGCCTGCTGGCCAAGACCTACCGCAACGTCGGCTCGGCGCGCATGCGGTCCGACGGCGGCATCGGCAACATCAACGCCCAGCTTCCCGCCGGCCTGCAGGCCCTGCCCCTGGCCGACTATGTCCGGCTCGTCGGCCAGGGCGTCGACTTCGGCGTCGTCGGCGCGCCGGAGCGATGGCTGGCGATCGACACGACCGCGGCGCTGGCGGCCGCCTGCGCGCGGGACGGATGCTCGGGCTTCACGCTCGGCCCAGGCCCGGTCGCCGGGTTGAACTATGACGTCACCGAGCGTTCCGACGCGGGCTTCCTGCAACTGGCCCTTCCCCGCTCGCCTTCCCGCAGCTTCTGGGGCGAGGCGGGCCTGCGCGTGATCCACACCCGGCTGGAAGCCGCCAGCCTCGATGTCGGGCAGGACGCGGCGGCACGCTGGACCCGTGCGTCGAGCGACTACTGGTCCACCCTGCCGTCGCTGAACCTCGCCTGGAGCCCCTCGTCCGACGTGGTCCTTAGGTTTGGCGCGGCAAGAGTGATGGTGCGGCCCGACCTGATCAGCCTGCGCCCCGGCGTCAGCGTATCGACCACCGGCGCCAAGTCGGCCTCGTCGGGCAATCCCGACCTGCGCCCCACGCGCGCCGACGCCTTCGATCTGTCGGTGGACTGGCGCCCGCGTCCGGGCGTCCAGCTTTCGGCGGCGATCTACCGCAAGGCCATCGCCACCACGGTGCAGGGCACCAGCACCCGGCCCGCGCCCTTTTCGGCCAATCCGTTCGGGTTGCCCGACAGCGTCGCGGCCGCCGCCTGCGGCGCGGCGCCCGATTGCTCGCCCGGCTTGCCGATCTGGCAGTTCTCGCGGCCGATCAATTCGGGCCCGGGTCGGCTGACCGGCATGGAGGTCTCGTTCCGCGCCCCGCTCGGCCAGGCCTGGAGCGTGCAGGGTGCGGCGGCCTACACCCGAACGGTGGTGCGGCTGCTGGATCAGGCCGGCGTCTGGGTCGACATGCAGGACGCCCTGGGCGCACCGCGCGTGGCGGCCAATATCGGCCTCGCCTATCAGCGGCCCGGCCTGGAAGCGCGCGCCGCGCTCAGCCATCGCAGCCGCTATCTCGCCACCATCCCGGCCCCCAACGGCGGCGACGTCGACGGGGTCGACCCGCTCACCACCCTGGACGCCGCCGCGCGCCTGACGCTGTCGCCGCGCCTGACCCTGACCGCCGAGGCCGCCAACCTGACCGACGCCTACCAGCGCCAGTTCAGCGACCGCACGCTCATTCCGACCTATCGCCACCACACCGGGCGCGAGTTCCGACTGGGCCTGCGCTGGACGATGTAGTTCCGGGGCTCATCGGCGCAGATGACGGCAGCTCAACGACCAGCGCCTCATAGAGTGCTGCAGAATTACTCATAAGCGCCAGCCAGCGCCGTCGCGCGCGCGCAGACGATCTGAATATCCATCAAATTCAATGCACAAACAAATCTTCCATCAGCACTGGAAGACGAGCCTAAAGCGAACGCAGTTTTTCTGAATACCCACAGAGGCCGAGGCGGCACCCGAATACCACTCGGAGGCGACGCGATGCGCCGCTCTCCTTCTTTGGCGACTTCCCCGCGTTCACTTCCGGCCGCCGCCTCGGCGGCGGCCGCTTCTTGGGGAGGTCCTGGTACAGGGCGTTCTCAAACTTGGTCAGCCGTCGCTCGTTCATCACTCGCGCCTTCGCTCTCGGAGGCTTCGCCGCCGGCCATGCCGCCCTTCAGGGCCTGGGCCTGACATCCGCCGCCTTCGCGCAGGACGCGCCGGACCTGCCGCGCGACTTCGGCAAGGGCCGCTCGGCCATCGTGCTGGGCGCCGGGATCGCCGGCCTGGTCGCCGCCTACGAACTGGAGCGCGCCGGCTTTTCCGTCACCGTGGTCGAGGCCCGCGATCGCGTCGGCGGCCGCAACTGGACCATCCGCGGCGGCGACCGGGTGGAGACGCTGGAGCGCCCCGGCCAGACGGCCGGCTTCTCACCCGGCCTCTATTTCAACGCCGGCCCTGCCCGCCTGCCCAGCCATCACCAGGGCGTGCTGTCCTACGCCAAGGCCCTGGGCGTGCCGCTGGAGGTCGAGGTCAATTCCAGCCGCAGCAGCCTCCTGCAGTCCGACGCGGCGTTCGGCGGCAAGCCGATCCAGCAGCGCCAGGCGATCAACGACCTGCGTGGCGGCCTGTCCGAACTGCTGGCCAAGGCCACGCGCGGCGGCGGCCTGGACCAGGAACTGACCCCCGCCGACAGGGAGCGCCTGCTGGCCTTCCTGAAGACCTATGGCGATCTCGACGCCGGCGGCGCCTACAGGGGCTCCGAACGGTCCGGCTATGTCACCGCGCCCGGCGCGGCCGACCAGAAGGGCGTCGCCCGGCCGCCCCTGGCTCTGCGCGAACTGCTGTCCGACGAGACCCTGCCCTACGCCCTGTTCGAGGAGAACATCCTCATGCAGGCCACCATGCTGGAGCCGACCGGCGGCATGGACGCCATCCCCAAGGCGCTCGCCGAGGCGCTGAAGGGACCTGTGCTGCTGGGGACCGAGGTCACGGGCTTTCGCCAGACGCCGCAGGTCGCCGAAGTCGCCGTCCGTGATCGGAGGAACGGCGCCGCGCGCAAGCTGACCGCCGACTACCTCGTCGTCACCGTG
Organism: Caulobacter sp. 10L414; assembly: GCF_056395525.1. Taxonomy (NCBI): domain Bacteria; kingdom Pseudomonadati; phylum Pseudomonadota; class Alphaproteobacteria; order Caulobacterales; family Caulobacteraceae; genus Caulobacter; species Caulobacter sp. 10L414. Next base: position 31,209 of record NZ_JBFTJR010000018.1, on the reverse strand, counting down.
CCGCTGCCGGTCCTGGCCAGGATCGCCAACGACCTGCCGGGCGAAGTCCAGGCCGCCGTCGCCGAGGTCAAGTATGACAACGCCACCAAGGTGGCTTTCGACGCGCCGCGCTTCTGGGAGGCCGAGCAGATCTATGGCGGCCTGTCGTTCGTCGGCGGCGAGACGACCCTGGTCTGGTACCCCAGCGGCGGCTTCCACCAGCCGCGCGGCCTGCTGGTCGGCGCCTATACCGTCGGCGCGGCGGCAAGGGCCTTCCAGGCGCGAGGCTTCGATGACCAGGTCGCCGTCACCCGCGCGGCGATCGACAAGCTTCACCCCGGCAAGGGTCGCGAGCTCGCCGCGCCGCTGGTGATCGACTGGAACCGCCAGGCCTTCACCCTCGGCCCGTGGATCCACTGGGAGGCCGACGGCAACGACCCGGCCGCCTATCGCCTGCTGAACCAGCCCCAGGGCCGGATCTTCCTGTCCGGCGCCCACCTCTCGCAACTGCCCAGCTGGCAGGAGGGCGGCGTCGCCGCCGCCCGTCGCACGGTCGGCCTGATCGCCCAGCGCGTCCGCGCCGATCGCCTCACCCTTTCCCGAACGGAGACCCGTCCATGATCCGCAAGCTCGCCTTCGCCCTCGTTCTGACCGCCGCCTTCGCGGCGGGCTCGGCAAACGCCGCCGAAATCCGCCGCGCGCCGTCATCGGGCGCGATCGCCATCACCCCTTCGGTGGCCGTGCCGGCCGGAACCGAGCTCGTCTTCCTCAGCGGGGCCCTGCCGGCGATCGCCGACAAGACCAGGCCCGGCACGGCCGAGGAACAGACCCGCTCGGTGCTGGCCAGGCTGGAAGCCGCGCTGAAGGCCGAGGGGCTTGGCCATGGCGACGTGGTCAAGGCCACCGTCTTCCTGGTCGGCGATCCGGCCAAGAACGGCGAGATCGACTTCGCGGGTCTCAACAAGGCCTGGGCCGAGGCCTTCGGCACGGCCGCCCAGCCCAACAAGCCGGCGCGCAGCACGGTGAAGGTGGCGGGCCTCGTCCTGCCCGGCGCCCTGGTCGAGATCGAGTTCGTCGCCGCCAAGACCCGCTGACGGGCCGCGCGACCACCAAACCCGCCGCGCGACGGGGCCGCTTCCCCGGCCGATCGCGCATCCCAACAATCTGAAGCTTTCATCGGGGGATAGGATGAAAACCCAAATTCTGGGCGCGTCGGCGCTCGCCTTGACCACGGCCCTGTGGGGCGGGATCGCGGTCGCCGATCCTGCGCCGGAACCGGCCTCGCCGGACATCGCCTCGGTCGAGGCCGTGATCGTCACCGGCACGCGCCAGAGCGGCGTCCGCGCCGTCGACAGCGCAGCGCCCGTGCAGGTCATCGGCGACGAAGCCCTGGCCCGCACCGGCCAGACCGACCTGCGCCTGGCGATCAGCAACCTCGTGCCCTCGTTCACCGCCCAGGCCTTCGGCGGCGATGCGGCCAACCTGACCCTGTCGGCGCGCCTGCGCGGGGTCAGCGCCAACCAGACCCTGGTTCTGATCAACGGCAAGCGCCGCCACGGCACCGCCAATCTCGCCGTGCTGGCCGGGGCCTATCAGGGCTCGGCGGCGGCCGACCTCAACTTCATCCCGACCGCGTCGATCGCCCGCATCGAGGTGCTGACCGACGGCGCGGCCGCCCAGTACGGCACCGACGCCATCGCCGGCGTCATCAACATCATCCTCAAGGACGACGACCACGGCGGCAGCGCCTCGGCGACCGGCGGCGCCTACTACGAAAGCGACGGCGAGACCTACAGCCTGTCGGCCAACGCCGGGTTCGCGCCCGCGCCGGGCGCGTACGTCAACGTCACGCTGGAGAACCGCTTCCACGACTTCAGCTTTCGCGGCGCCCCGGACGCGCGGGTGATCTCGACCTCAGCGGTCGCGGCCAATCCTGGCTGGCCCTCGGCCCTGCCCGGCTATCCGTACGTGAACCGCATCGCCGGCGACGCGCGCTACCAGCTGACGTCGGGCACGGTGTCGGCCGGGTGGAAGACCAGCGACCGGCTCGAAGTCTACGGTTTCGGCACCTACGGCGTGAAGAAGGCCACCGCCTACGAGAACTATCGCCTGCCCAACCGCCTGCCGGCGATCTATCCGAAGGGCTTCAGCCCGATGCTGGAGACGCTGGAGACCGATTACGCCCTGACCGGCGGGATCAAGGGCCAGGCCTTCGACGGCTGGCGTTACGACCTCTCCAGCACCTACGGCCGCGACGACAACGAGGTGCGGGTGCGCAAGTCGGCCAACCTGCAGCTCTACGCCGACACCGGCGCCACCCCGACCGAGTTCCACGCCGGCGACTTCGTCTCGACCCAGTGGACCAACAATCTGGACGTCAGCCGCGAGTTCGAGGTGGGCTGGGCCTCGCCGCTCACCCTGGCCCTGGGGGCCGAGCAGCGCAGCGAGACCTACCGGATCGGGGCCGGCGACGCGGCCGCGCGCTACAAGTCCGGCTCGCAATCCTATCCCGGCTTCGCGCTGACCGACGCCGGCAAGCACGAGCGCGACAGCTGGGCGGTCTATGCCGACCTGGCCGCCTCGCCGATCGAGAACCTGAAGCTGGACTTCGCCGTCCGCCATGAAGACTTCAGTGACTTCGGCTCGGCCGACATCGCCAAGCTGACCGGCCGCTATGACTTCACCCCGGCCTTCGCCGTGCGCGGCACGGTCAGCAGCGGCTTCCGCGCCCCGACCCTGGCCGAGCTCTACTACTCTGCCACCAACGTCTCGCCGACCACCGCCTTCGTGCAACTGCCGCCGGGCTCGGCCGGCGCCAGGCTGCTGGGCCTGGACGGGCTGGATCCCGAGAAGTCGACCAACCTCAGCTTCGGGATCGTGGCCGAGCCCCTTCCACGGGTCTCGCTGACCATCGACGCCTATCAGATCAAGATCGAGGACCGCATCGTCGGCAGCGGCGCCCTCTACGGCAAGATCGGCGGGACGGTGGTCAATGCGGCCATCACCAACGCCATCACCGCCAACGGCAATGTGCTCGACCCCACCGTCGGCACCACCGGCATCAACCTGTTCTCCAACGGCCTGGACACCCGCACGCGCGGCGTCGAGATCCTGGCCACAACCTGGACCGATCTCGGGGACCTCGGGAAGATCGACTGGACCCTGGGCGTCAACGTCAACCAGACCGAGGTGACCCGCATCGCCACGCCGCCTTCGGGCCTGGGCAGCGCGGTGCTCTACGATCGGGCGGCGATCGCGTTCCTCGAGCACGCCTCGCCGCGCTACAAGGCCAACCTGACGGGGGTCTACGCCAAGGACCGCTGGACGGTGAGCCTGACCAACACCCTCTATGGCCCCGCCTGGGCCTATACCAACGTCAACGGGACCTACTTCAAGGACCGCATCAAGACCCACCTGATCACCGACCTCGAACTGACCTACGCGGTCACCGAGGCGGTGAAGACGTCGATCGGGGCCAACAACCTGTTCGACATCTATCCCGAGAACCTGAACCCGGCGGGCACAGCCGCCTCGATCGCGGCCGGCAATCCGGGCGTGGCCCTTTATCCCAGCTTCTCGCCCTTCGGGATCAACGGCGGTTACTACTACGCCCGCGTGACCTACAGCTTCTGACGGCGCGGGACCTCCGGAGCGATCCGGAGGTCCCGTCTCGATCAGCGATAGCGATAGAACTTCACCCGCTGGATCTGGAACTGGTCGGGCGACAGGCGGATGTGCCGGCCCTGGTGGGTCTGATCGCCGTTGAGCAGGCGGCCGGCGACCCAGCGCCCGTCCGCGCCGAACACCCCCTCCTCGGCCTTGTCGATCCCGGCCAGCGCCGGCCCCTTGCCAGCCCCGGCGAAGGTGACGACGATCCCACGGCCGGCGATCAGGTACTCTTCGGGACCGGTCTGGATGATCAGCCCGCCATGGGTGGCGGGCTTCTGCGAGGCCTTCGGCGTCCAGGGATCGATGAAGCCGACCTCGAAACGATAGTCGCCCATCACCTGGGCAACCGGCGCGTCCTGCACGGTTCCGTCTTCCAGCACCCGGGGCTTGAAGCCGGCCATCGTCGCCTTGCCCTGGGCGGCCAGCAGCGCCGGCGTCAGCTGATGCAGCACGCCGTAGGCGTCGGCGATGGCCTTGTGCTCCTCAGCGTTGACGCTCTCGATGGCGAAGGGCGAGAAGCCCAGGGCGTCCAGCTTGCCGAAGGCGTAGAACGCGTTGGCCGGGGTCTCGGGCGCGCTGGCGTTGTTGGCCTCGGGCACGAACAGCGCGTTGTCGGGCCGTACGAACCGCGCGGCCAGATCGTTGAAGTTCGGGAAGTAGATGTCGGGCGACAGCAGATCCAGGCTCGGCGCGCCGGCCTTCCACACATCCAGCAGGTGCGGCAGCGGCCCGCCGCTGGGATACTCGCCAGGCTTCTTGCCGGTGCGGTTCAGCGCGGCGTTGACGTACATCGGCAGCGGATAGGCCGCCTTGCCCGCAGCGGTGACCGCCTCGGTGTAGCGGGCGTAGGACCAGGCGGTGAACACCTCCTGCCCGGCCTCGTCGGCGCCGAACACGGCGGCCCAGGAGCCCTTCTCCTTGGCGCCGTTGCGTCGCCACAGATCCCGCAGCTCCGGCTCGATCGCCTCACCGCCGGTCTTCAGCTTCTGGACCAGGGCCGTCGGAACCTGGGCGCCATAGGCCGCGTCGGCGGCGGCGCCATGCTCCCGGGCCGAGGGCAGCATGCCGATCTCGTTCTCGACCTGGACCATCAGGACGGTGCTGCGCTCGCCGTCGACCTTCTTCAGGTGCGCCAGCAGCGAGGCGTAGGCTTTTGCGTCGGCGGCGCGGGTGTTGTCGGAGAACGCCGACAGGATCTCGACCGTCGAACCGTCCTGCGCCCTCACGCGCGGAAAGCGGGCCTGGTCGCGCTTCACCCACGCCGGAACGTAGGTCGACATGCTGTTCTTCCAGGCCCCGAACCACAGCAGGACGAGCTTCATGTCCTGGGCGCGGGCGTCGGCCAGCAGGTCGTCGACGCTGGAGAAGTCGTAAACGCCTTCCCTGGGCTCGATCAGCTCCCAGGAGACCGGCGCCAGCACGGTGTTGAGGTTCATCGCCTTCAGGCGCGGCCAGTGCTTGGCCATGTAGGCGCGGCTGGAGGCGCTGGAATTGCCTAGTTCGCCGCCCAGGATCAGCATCGGCTTGCCGTCGACGACCAGCCGGGCCGAGGTTCCGTGCTTTTCGAGACGCGGAATCTCAGCCGCAGCGACGCTCGCCACAAGCAGGGCCGCCGTCGCGACGCTCGCACCGAGCCAGGCGCCGAAACCTCTCATCGAAAACCTCCCGACCAACGCCTGCGCGCTTGTTACCGCTAGCATTCGCGGGATCGGGGGCGATTTGTCAAACTGGAAGTCATACCAATTCGACAAATGGTCGGACCAATCAGGCAGGCACGCGCCTGCTGGCCAGGGCGGCGGCGCCGAGCAGGCCCGCCTTGTCGAGATAGAGGTCGTGCGGCGGCATGCCGGCCACGCGCTCGTTGATCGCCGCCCGGATACGACCCATCCGCAGGCGCAGCTCCTCCGACGAAATGGTGTCGGCGACCGCATGATAATCGTCGGGCGTCAGCCCCTGCCCCAGCAGGATGGCGAACCAGTTGGTCTCCTTGAAGAGCTCCTTCTGGTCGATCAGCACCTCGCCGCGCGTGCGGAAGACCTCCAGCCGCTGAGCCAGGCTGTCGGGCGGAACCATGTCCCGGCACCAGCGCCAGAACGGCGTGTCGTCACGTTCGCCGACCTTGTAGTGGGCGATGATGAAGTCGCGGACCTGCTCGTACTCCAGGGCCATCTCGCGATTGAACTTGTCGACCACGAAGGGATCGAAGCCGGTCTTGGGGAACAGCGTCAGCAGCTTGGCGATGGCGGCCTGGATCAGGTGGATGCTGGTCGACTCCAGCGGCTCCAGGAAACCGCTCGACAGCCCGATGGCCAGGACGTTGCCGATCCAGCTCTTGCGACGGCGCCCGGCGGTGAACTTCAAGACCTTGGCGTCGGCCATGGCCGCGCCGTCCAGCCGCTCGCCCAGCCGGCGCACCGCTTCGTCCTCGCTGATGAAGGCGTCGCAGAACACGTAGCCGTTGCCGGTGCGATGCTGCAGCGGGATTCGCCATTGCCAGCCGGCCTCGCGCGCTGTGGCCCGCGTATAGGGGGTCAGTTCGCCAGCGCGTTCGCAAGGCATGGCCGCGGCGCGGTTACAGGGCAGCCAGCGGCTCCAATCGTCATAGCCCGCGCCCATCGTCTCCTCGATGAGCAGGCCCCTGAAGCCCGAGCAGTCGACGAAGAAGTCGCCGGAGACGGATCGGCCGTCGTCCAGCACCAGCCGCGAGACATGGCCGCTCTCGCCGTTCCGTTCCACGCCAGCGATCTTGCCCTCGACGCGGACGACGCCTCTGGCCTCGGCGTATCGCCTGAGGAAGGCCGCGTAGAGCGCGGCGTCGAACTGGAAGGCGTAGTTGATCTTGGGCAGGTTCGGCGTCGGCGGCGTCCGCATGAACCGCCCGTCCGCCGCCGCCAGGGTCTCGGCGTTGAAGCCGTCGTAGCCCAGGTCGCCGCTCTCGCGCGCCCAGCGCAGCCAGAAATGCTGGAAGCCGACGCCGTCCATGTCGGCGCCGTAGAGGCCGAACGGGTGGAAGTAGCTGTGCCCCAGCCGCCGCCAGTCGACGAACTCGATGCCCAGCTTGAAGGTGGCGTTGGTCTCGCGGATGAAGACGTCCTCATCCAGGCCCAGCACCTTGTTGAACAGCAGGATCATCGGGATGGTCGCCTCGCCCACCCCCACGGTTCCGATCTGTTCGGACTCGACGACCGTGATCGAGTAGCGACGCGTCCCGACCGTCTGGGACAGCGCCGCGGCGGTCATCCAGCCGGCCGTGCCGCCCCCGACGACGACGATGTTGCGGATCGCCTCGCTCACGTGAACCGCAGGGGCGCGGGAGCCGGCGCAGCGGGTCGTTGCGTCATCGACGCGAGCTTGGCCTCCAGCGGACGCATCCGGCCCACATCGGCGGCGATGCGGCCAAGGATCTTCTGGAAGATCTGGATCTGCTCGCCCTCGCTGACGCCCTCGGCCAGCGGATCGTGGGCCTGCGGGATGACGCCATGGCCGATCAGGCAGGCCGCCCAGTTGGCGGGCTGGAAGGCCTCGTCCTCACGGGTCGGCACGACGCCGCGAGCGCCGAACAGACGCAGCTTGTAGGCCAGGTCCGGCGGCGGCGGGGCGGTTCGCGCGGCTTCCCAAGGCGCGCCGGTCCGACGGTTGAGGTGGTAGTGCATGGCCTGGAAGTCGCGCAGGCCGCGGCCGTGCGCCGCCATCGCCGCGCCGTAGGCCCGCGCCTCGGGACCGCCGTCGATATCGCTCGGGAACAGCGTCACCAGATGCGACAGCCCGGCTTGCAGGGCGTGCATGGGCGCGGCGTCCGAAGGATCCAGCGCGATCGCGGCCGCCCCCAGCGCCACGCAGTTGCCGATCCAGGGGCGCGTCTGCATCCCCGGCTTCACGACCAGGGCCTCGCCCTGCCGCCAGTCCAGGGGCGAAACGCCTTCCGCCTGCCGGACCATGGCCGCCTCGTCCGTAGCGCGGGAGTCGTAGACCGCCAGGCCCGCGGTGCGATCCTGCAGCGGATAGAGCCCGATCCAGCCGCCATCCACGGCCTCGACATGGGCGTAGGCCGGCAGGGCGCCCAAGCGCCGTCCGGCCAACGGCAGAACGCGGTCGAACGGCAGCCAGGCGCTCCAGGTTTCGAAGGCCGCGCCGGGCATCTGCCCGATCAGCGAACCGTCGCCGACGTCGAGGAAGAGATCTCCTTCGACCCGCGCCCCGCCGTCCAGAACCAAGGCGTCGATGCGGTCGCCCGACTGCTCGACGTCCGCGACGGCGCCCTGCTGGACGGACACGCCGTCGGCCAGGGCGCGCTGGCGCAGCAAGTCCGCATAGGCCGTCGCCTCGACATGCAGGCCTACGCCCGGCGAGGACAGCCGCTCTGGATCGTCACCCTCGACGATGCGCCCCTGCTTGGCGGCGGCCGCCCCCAGGGAGAAGTCCTCCAGCGCGGCCTTCAAGCCCCGGCGGCGCGCCAGCACCCAGTGATGGACGAAGTCCACATAGTCCACCGAGTGCCCATGGGTGTCGTAGGGATGCAGGAAGGCCGAGCCGTCGCCGGAAAAGCCGGCGAAACGCTGCCCCAGGGAAGGCACCGCGCCGCAGCGCCTCGCCAGTTCCACCTCGGACAGGCCCAGCAGTTGATGCAGGTTGCCCATGGCCGGCAGGCCTGCGTGCGAAAGGCCAGGCGTCGGCGGCGCGGTCTCGGCCGCCCGCACGACGAGCCCGCCCGCGCCGAAGGCCTTGCGCAGGGCCAGAACCGTCAGCCAAAGCGGCGCGCCGAAACCTGCCGCCACGACGGTTTGAACCGGGCGGCTCATGCCATGACCTCCGCGACCGTCCGCCCGGCGATGGCGCAGTGACTGGCGATGAAGTCGGCATGGGTCGGCATCGAGCCGATCCGCCGCGCGATCGCCGAGCGCTGGCGCTCCATCTCGGCCAGCGCCTGGGGCAGCGGCACATTATCGACCATCCGGTCGTAGCCGCCGGGCAAGACCCCCTGCCCCAGCAGCACCGAAATCCAGCTGGGCAGCGCGAACAGACCGTCATGATAGTTGGGCGCCACGCCGCGGTGCCTGAACAGCTCCAGCTTGTGCTGCAGGCTTTCGGGGATCTGCATCTCGCGACAGTGCTTCCACAGCTCGCCGTCGGTGCGGGTGTTGGCGTGATAGTGCAGGATCAGGAAATCGCGCACCCGGTCGTACTCCATGTCGACCCGGCGGTTGAAGTCGTCGACGAGCGCCGGCTCGATCCGCTTGCCCGGAAACAGCTTGAGCAGGTTCATGACCGCGATCTGGATCAGGTAGATGCTGGTCGACTCCAGGGGCTCCAGGAAGCCGCTCGCCAGACCCGCGGCCATGACGTTGCCCGTCCACGAGGCCGTGCGGCGACCGGCCTTGAAGCGGATCTGGCGGGGCTCGTCCAAGGCCTCGCCATCCAGATTGGCCATCAGGGTGGCGGCCGCCTCGTCGTCGCTGATGTAGCGGCTGGAATAGACATAGCCGTTGCCGGTGCGGTGCTGCAGCGGGATGCGCCACTGCCAGCCGGCCTCGCGCGCGATCGAGCGCGTGAAGGGCGTGAAGCGGCCGGCGCGAGCGCAGGGCACGGCCCAGGCCCGGTCGCAGGGCAGCCAGTCGGTCCAGTCCTCGAAGGGGCTGTTCAGCGTCTGGCCGATCAGCAGGCCGCGGAACCCCGTGCAGTCGACGAAGAAGTCGCCCTTGATCACCTCGCCCGAGGCCAGGGTGATCGAGGCGACGTCGCCCGAAAGCGGATCGCGCGTGACCTCGACCACCTTGCCCTCGGTGCGCTTCAGCCCCCGCCCGACCGCCACCTTGCGCAGGTACTTGGCGTAGAGGCTGGCGTCGAAGTGATAGGCGTAGCTGTAGGTGGAATCGATCTTGTCGGGATCGGGATTGGGAAACTCGAAGCGGTCGGCCCGCGCCGCGGCGATGGCGTACGAGAACTGCTCGATATCGACGTCGTGACCCGCCAGGCGCGCCCGGTTCCAGTGATGGTGGAAGCCGGCGCCGCCGATGGCCGCGCCGTGAACCCCGAACGGATGGTGATAGGACGAGCCCTTGAAACCCCAGTCGAGGAACTCGATGCCCAGTTTGAACGTGCCGTTCGTCTCGCGCATCATCTCGACTTCGTCGATGCCGACGAAGCGGTTGTAGTCGCGCATGGCCGGGATGGTGGCCTCGCCCACGCCGACCGTGGCGATCTCGTCGGACTCGACCAGCCTGACCCGGGCCTGGTGGGGACGCAGGCCGCTGACCAGCGCCGTGCCGACCATCCAGCCGGCCGTTCCCCCGCCGACGATGACGATATCCAGGGGCGCGCTTGTTTCCATGCCGCCGTTCCCACCCATTTTCGAGCGCCGATCGAGCGGGCCCGTCTTCTTGTGACGAAGGGGCGGACCAGCGGCCCGCCCCTTCTGGGATCGATCAGTACTTGAAGCGGAACGTCAACAGGTAACGCTTGTCCGTACGGTTCCAGGCGTTGTCCTTCAGGAGGCCGCCGGCCGACGCGTCAGTCACCTGCTGCTTGAGCACGGACTCGGTGTTCAGCAGGTTGCTGCCTTGCAGGCTGATCTCGAGGTTGTCGCTCGCCCGATAGCGGACCGAAGCGTCGAGATAGCCCGCGTCGTCCTGCCAGATCGGGAAGGCCAGACAGCAGTCCATGGCGGTCAGCAGATACTTCGAACGCCAGTTGTAGGCCGCCCGCACCGCCCAGCGGCCTTTCTCGTACATGCCCACGAGGTTGTAGGCGTACTTCGAGAGGCCTTCGAGCGAGTCGACCTGCACCGCCCCGTCGGCCTGGCTGAGGCCGCCGCCGCTGGTGTTGGAGCCGCCGCCGCCCGAGGCGTTGCTCAGGTTGCTGTTCGTGATCCCCTTGTTCTCGACATAGGTGAAGTTGGCCTGAATCCCGAGGCCGTCGAACGGCGCGGGCAGGAAGTCGAAGTAGCGCTGGTAGGCCGCTTCAGCGCCGCGGATCTTGGCGCCGTCGCCGTTCACCGGACCACGGGTGAACACCGTGCGGGTGACGCCGTTGACCGTGACGTCCTGGTTGAAGCCGCCGTACTGAATGTAGTCGTTGAACTTCTTGTAGAAGACCGCCAGCGAGAACGAGCCGACCTCGGCGAAGTAGTGCTCGAGACTGATGTCGATCTGGTCGGCCGTCATCGGCTTCAGGTACGGATTGTAGGACTCCGCCGTGTAGCGGAGGTTGGCCCCGGTGATGTTGCCCGCGCTGTCCTTGACCCACAGCGGGTCATTGACGTTGTTCATGTCGGGCCCGGCCATGTTCACCTGAACATAGTTCTTCAGGTAGCCGATATCGGGACGCGACATGGCGCGCGACGCCGCCAGGCGCAGCTGCCACTCGTCGTTGAGGTCGATCTTCAGGTTGAAGCTCGGCAGGACGTTGTGGTGCTTCTGGCGAACGGTGCTGGCCGAGGCCAGGCCGTCGGTGAACGCCTTGTCTTCCGCCGACAGGTAGCACCACAGGCTCTGGGGCACGTAGGCGCCGGTGATCGGCAGACCGTCGGGTCCCATCGGACGCCCGCGCGGCTGGCAGACCCGCACGTCGTTCTTGCCGAAGTCGGCATGGACCAGCGAACCGCTGCTTTCGTTCTGCGTCTCGACATAGCGCAGGCCGATGTTGCCGCTGATCCCGAAGCCGCCGATCGTGTGATCGCGCCCGCCGAACTTCAGCATGAAGTAGGCCGCGTTGGTCTTCTCCGAGACGTCGGTGATTTCCTGCGGCAGGAAGCAGTTGGTCTCGCCGGCGCGATAGCAGACCGCCTCCCAGCGCGAAGACCCGACGCCGGTGTTGGAGTAGCCGAAAGCCTTCTGGAACTGCTCCAGGTCCTTGACGAAGTCCATGCTGGCGAAGGTCAGCATGCCGGACTTCAGCACGTCGCCGCTGAAGATGTCGTTGAACGAGCGCACGTCCGGCAGGTTGCGATCCCAGCCGCTGAAGGTCGTGGTGGCGTTGCCGGTGGCGCAGTCGCCGTTGACGTTGGAAGCCGGCGCGGTGCGGTCGACATTGTACCAGAGGTAGTCGGTGCTGTTGACGCCGCCGCCGCCCTGGTCGCAGCCCCAGGCGTTGGCGATGCCGCCCCAGTTGTAGACGCTCCAGCGGACCGTCTGTTCGCGGTCGGCGTGGCGCGCGCCCACCTTCAGCGAGTCCAGCCAGCCGTCGCCCAGGTCGTACTGCACGTCGATCCGCGCGGCGAACTGGTCGCCCTCGCTGCGTTCGAGGTGGTTGTTGACGTTGTTGAAGCGCCAGGCGTTGGGGTTGGCCAGGCCGCCCGGGGCGTAGTTGATGTTGGTGCCCGGCAGCACCGTCATGACCGGATGGTCGCCCGTCGCGTCGATGTTGAGATTGGCGTAGGAAACCAGGCCGACGTCGGCGTCGTAGTTGGACAGCTTGGCCTTCACCTTCTGGACGTCGAAGTTGAAACGCAGGCGGTCGGTCGCATCCCACTTCAGATTGAAGCCCAGGTCCTGGGTGGTCTGCTTGTTGTAGTTGTAGCGCGTGGTGGCGGACAGTTCGCCGCCGCGCTGCTCGGGCGCGCAGTCGGTCCGGCCGGTCCAGCCATAGCAAGGCTCGATGACCGGCTGGCCCGTCGAGGTCTGACCGATCAGGTAACCGGCCCAGTCGTTGCTGGCCGAGGTGGTGTTGCCGACCCAGCCGAGCGGCGAGGTCATGATGCCGCTCTCGAAGTTGCCTTCGTCGTCGAACTTGAAGGTCGTGCCAGGCGCCGGCAGCACGTAGGTGCTCGCGTCGGCGTTGGTGACCTCGAAGTGCGGACCGCGGTTATAGAGGCTGAAGGCGCTGCCCTGCACCGAGCGCTCGTGCCAGATGTTCTCGTAGCTCGACTTGTTGAACTGCACCGTAGCCAGGAACTTCTGGTCGTTGTCGCGCCACTGGCCGGCGGCGGCGACGCCGTTGCGGGTGCGGTCGAACTCGGTGTGCGCCAGGCGATACCAGGCCGGGATGTACTTGGTGCCCCCGCCGAACATGGTGACATCCTTGAAGATGCCCATGCGGCCGAACTGAGAGCTTTCCGAGATCGTGTTCAGCTCCGAATGGGCGCCGTTCACCATCAGACCGAACTCGCCGATCTCGCTGTCCCAGCGATTGGCGTAGATGGCCGAGACCTCCGGCGTCACCTGTTCGGACAGGTTGCCGTAGTTCAGCGAAGTGGTGATGCCGATCACCCTGCCAGCGCTGTCGAACGGCAGGCGCGTCTTCAGATCGACGGTGCCGGCGATGCCGCCTTCGATCAGTTCGGCGGTCTGGTTCTTGTAGGTGTCGACCCCTCCCATCAGTTCGGGCGAGACGTCGCCCCACGACAGGCCGCGCGAGGAGTTGGCGCTGAAGGTGTCGCGGCCGTTGAACTCCGAGCGGACCTGCGACAGGCCGCGGACGATGACGCCCGAGGGCTCGGCCGAGAAGTGGGTGGTGTCGCTGGTCGAGGCGTAGCGGTTGACGGTGACGCCGGGTACGCGCTGCAGGGCCTCGGCGACCGATTTGTCGGGGAACGAACCGATGTCGCTGGCGGTGATGGAGTCGACGATGGTGTCGGCGCTGCGCTTGATCTGCTGGGCCGACTTCAGCGCCGCGCGCTGGCCGGTGACGATCACGGTGTCGACCTCGTTGTCGGCGATCACGTCCGACGGTGAAGCCTGCGAGGCGGCCGGCGCGGTCGAAACCGTCTCCTGCGCCAGGGCCGGCGCGGCGCTCAGCAAGGCCGCGACCGAAGCGCAGCCCATCCATCCGGCCATGCGAATTCGCGTGGTTCTCATAGGTCGTCCCCTCCCAAGGCCGCGCTTGCTCACGCAGCCCCTTCAAGTGTCCGGCGCGGACGCCGGAGATGAGCGGTCGTGCCGCCGATTGCGTGGGAAGCCTTGGCCGGACGATGTCCGGCGTCGCGCCTCCTCCCGTCGCGCCCGTCTCGACGCGGGCGCTTGATGTTTCATAGCCGTAGCAAACACCGGTACGCCAGCATTTTATAAAATTATTTTGTTTAATCCTTGAGCCTTGCCAACCGCTGTTGCCTGGCGGACACAATCACCCTTCAGTACGCCCCGTTCGAAGGGTGACGACCTTTCGGGGGGAGCCTGTCCGGTGAAGGAAATCCGCGAATCCACGGCGACTTCGCCCGAGGCGCTCGCCGCGCTGACGGCCGCCTCCGAACCGGTCGTGATCCGGGGCCTCGTCTCACACTGGCCGGTGGTGGAAGCCGGTCGAACCGGACACGCGGCCCTGTTCGAGTACCTGTCGCGCTTTGACGCCGGCCAGTCGGTGGCCACCGTCTTCGCCCCGGCCGAGGCGGGCGGGCGGTTCTTCTACGGCGACGACCTTGCCGGCATGAACTTCCGCGGCGGCCGGGCCCGACTGCAGAAGACCTTCGACTTCCTCGCGCAGCACGCCGGCGACGCCGAGCAGACGGCGCTGGCCGCCCAGTCCGTTCCGACCTGGAACGCCCTGCCCGGCTTCGCCGAAGACAATCCCATGCCCCTGCTGGATCCGGCGATCGAGCCCCGGGCCTGGATCGGCAACCGGGTGATCGTGGCGGCCCACCACGACCCGTTCGAGAACATCGCCTGCGTGGTCGCCGGCCGCCGGCGCTTCACCCTGTTTCCGCCCGACCAGGTGGAGAACCTCTACATGGGGCCGTTCGAGCGCACGCCGGCCGGGGCGACGATCAGCCTGGTGTCGTTCGAAGAGCCCGACCTGGAGCGCTTCCCGCGCTTCGCCCAGGCGCTGGAAGCGGCCCAGACGACCGAACTGGAACCCGGCGACGCGATCTACGTGCCCTATCTGTGGTGGCACCACGTCCGTTCGCTGGAAACGGTCAACATGCTGGTGAACTACTGGTGGAACCCGCCCAACCAGGGACGAGGCCTGGCCCGCGACGCCTTCATGCACGCCATGCTGACCCTGCGCGCCCTGCCCGCCGCCCATCGCCAGGCCTGGAAGGCGATGTTCGACCACTACGTCTTCCGCACCGAAGGCGACGCCAACGAGCACCTGCCGCCTCAAGCGCGAGGCATCCTGGGCGACGTGGACGAAGGCGCGGCCCGGGAGCTGCTGACCATCCTATCGCGCGTGCTGGCCGAGTCCGCCGCCGCCAAGCGCAGCTAGCGGCAGCCCGCGAACACGCGCGAGCGCCGGGCCGTCTCGCGCACGCCGCCGGCGCTGTTGAAGAAGCGCTCGCCCCACGGGGTCAGGCGCCGGCCGTCGAAGCCCTCGACCAGGTCCAGGTCGGCGACCTCGGGCGCGTTGCCTGACCACGACCAGGCCAGATAGCCCACGCCGAGCGCAGCTGAGAGACGAAAGATCGCGTCTTCGTCGACCGGCTCGCCGCGATGGTCGGGACCGAACTCGCCGACGATCAGCGGCAGGCGCGCCGTCGCGAAGGCTTGCAGATAGCGTTCGACGTCCCGCGCCTGGCCATAGGCTTCGTACATGTGGACGTCGAAGATCAGGTTGCGCTGCGGATCGGCCGCGAACAGCTCGGCCGCCCGGTCGCGCATGGTCCCCGAACGGTCCTGGCCGTAGTCGTGGGCGTCGATCACCAGGGTGTGGCGCAGCCCCAGCGCGCGCAGGGCGACGATGGCCGTGCGGTGCGCCTCGAACCATTGCTCCGGCGTCGTCGTTCCGGCGGTCGGCTCGTTGCCGATGTTGACGAGGACGAAGTCCTCCTGGCCGCGAAGAACGGGCTCCAGCCTGGCCCAATAGGCCAGCGCCGCGCCGATGTGGGCCGCCTTCGGCTCCAGGCCGTAGCCTGTGGTGTCGTGCACCTCGAGGATCACGACCTGCCCGGCGCGACGGGCCTGGGCGAGAATCCTGCGGACGGCGGCCGGCGAGGTGCGCCGCCAGCGTGTTCCGTCGCTGAGCACCACGCGCACCGTGTTCGAGCCGAGCGCCGCCGTCTCGCGGATGGATCTGCTGGTGGCCCCCGGCTTCCAGGCGTGCGGAAGATTGACCCCGCGGGCGACGAAGGGCTCGCCGCAGGCGTCGATCAGGCGGCCGTCGCGCACCGAGAAGCCGGCCAAAGCCGGCGAGGCGAGCAGAGCCGATGCAAGTCCGAGGCTCGCGGCCAATGTTCGAACGGCGCGCCCCATCGCTGCCTCCCCTTGCGAGCGCCGGACGGTGACAATGGCGCGGAGTCGGCGCAAGACATAAAGGAAAGCAAGTTTCTTTATTTCACCCCGCAGGCCTGTCGGTCGCCGACACCGACCTATCGCGGGCCACGCCGCAGGTGCTAAGCCAGAGCACAGATGAGCCAGTCGCCCAAAAGCCCCGCCCGCAAGACCTCGCAAGCCGGTCCGAGCCTGTCCGGCACGAATCTGGAACGAGCCGGCGACTACAACCAGCGGGTCACCCTGCAGTCGATCCGCATCGGCGGCGCCAAGACCAAGCCCGAGATCGCCGCCCTGACCGGCCTGACCGTGCCGGCCATCACCAACATCACCAAGCGCCTGCTGGACGACGGCCTGATCGTCGAGGCGGGCAAGCTGCACGGCGGCCGCGGCCAGCCGGCCATGACGCTGGCGGTCAATCCCGACGGCTGCTTCTCGATCGGCCTCAACATCGACCGCGACCACGTCACCATCCTGCTGCTGGATTTCGCCGGTCAGGTGCGGGCGCGCTCGACCTGGGAGGTCGCCTTCGCCGGCCCCGACGCGGTGGCCGAGTTCTTCGAGACCAACTGGAAGAGCTTCCTGAAGACCAAGGGCGTCGAGGCCGAGCGGATCATCGGCGTGGGCGTGGCGATGCCCGACGACATGGCTCGCGTCGACCTGCCCCATCGCCCCGCCGAATACGGGGCCTGGAACACCACCGACGTGCGCGAGCTGCTGTCGCGCCGCCACGACCTGCCGGTGACCGTCGAGAACGACGCCGCCGCCGCCGCGCTGGGCGAACTGCATTTCGGCCACGGCATGAACGCGCCCAGCTTCTTCTACGTGCTGGTCACCTCGGGCCTGGGCGGCGGGCTGGTGGTCGAGGGCGAATACTTCCGCGGCGCCCAGGGCCGCAGCGGCGAGCTCGGCTTCCTGCCGGTGAACTCGCCGCGCATCGACGTGGCCACCCTGCAGGAAGCGGTGTCGCTGTCGGCGCTCGCCCAGTTCCTCGAGAACAACGGCTTCTCGATCGCCGCTCCGGGCGACCTGGAAACCCTCCCGCCCAAGGGCCTGGACGCCGTCGAGGCCTGGATTGACCTGGCCGCCGACCTGCTGGCCGGACCGATGGTGGCCGTCAGCTGCCTGATCAATCCGCAGGCGGTTTATATCGGCGGCCGCCTGCCCGAGAGCCTGGTCGACCGCCTGGCCGCCGCGCTGGAGACCAAGCTGGCCGCCATTCCCGGCGTGCCCGCCCTCGCCCCGGTGCAGCGCGCGGCCCTCGCCGCCGACGCGCCGGCCATGGGCGCGGCCATCCTGCCGATCATCGAACGCCTGCTGCCCTCGCGCGCGGCCCTGCAGAAGACCTGAGACATGACTGTCGAAATCGACGACCGCCTCGCCGCCGCCGCCTTCCGTCGCCTGGTCGAGCACCTGCGCCTGCGCACCGACGCCCAGAACGTCGACCTGATGGGCCTGGCCGGCTTCTGCCGCAACTGCCTGGCCGACTGGGTCAGCGAAGCCTCCGACGGCGCGGTCGATCGCGACCAGGCCCGCGAGGCGATCTACGGCATGCCCCAGTCGGAGTGGAAGGCAAAGCACCAGGCGCCGGCCAGCCCCGAGCAACTGGCGCGCATGGACGCCAGCGTGGCGCTGAACAGGAAGCTGCGCGGCCAAGACTAGGTCAGGGCCGCACGTATCGCAGCCAGGGCCACGGGCTCCATCACCGCATAGCCTTCCTGGGTCGGATGCACCTGGTCGTAGGCCAGGCCCGGCTTCATGCCCGCCCGGCCGTCGTCCATCACCGCGGCGTAGTCGGCAAACACGCAGCCCTGCTCAGCCGCGAAGGCCTTGATCCAAGCGTTGAGGCGCGGGATCTCGATCTCGGGGCGCAGCTCCAGCTTCCAGGGATAGGTCGCCGCGGGCGTCACCGAGCCCAGCACCACGCGCACGCCTGCCGCATTGGCCAGCACGACCATGGCCGAGAGGTTGTTGCGGGTCGCGGCCGGATCATAGGGACCGGTGTTGCCGGCGATGTCGTTGGTCCCGGCCAGGATATGCACGGCCGCCGGCTTCAGGGACACGACGTCGGTCATGAACCGCAGCAGCATCTGCGGGCTTGTCTGCCCGCCGATGCCGCGCCCGATGAAGCCGTTCGCCTCGAAGAAGGCCGGACGCGCGTCGCGCCAGCCCTGGGTGATCGAGTCGCCGATGAACACGCAGCGCCGACGCTCGGGCGGCAGAACGGCGTCGACAGCATCGGCCTCTCGGTAACGCGCCAGCCAGGGCCAGTCGGTGCGCAGGCGAGCCTCCTCGTCGCTCGGCGCGGGCGCTCCGGCCTGGGCGGCCGCGAGGTTCGGCAAGGCCAGGCCCGCCAGGGCCAGCAGCGACCGGCGTCTCATCGCACCGTCTCGACGCGAGGCGTGACGTTCCAGCCGCGCAGGGCGACCCTCGCCCCCTTCCCCGCCCCGGCCGGATGGCGGATCTCCACCGTCCGCGTCTCGCCCGGCAGCAGCGAGACGTAGTTGTCCGAATAGTAGGCAGGCAGGACGCGTTCGCCCTTGGCGTCGACGAGGGTCAGCTTGGCGTTCAGGGCCGGAGCCGAACCCGTGTTGGCGAGGGTGACGGCGACGACGCCTTCGCCCTTGCCCGTCTTTCCGGACCTGGCCGACAGCGTCACCGACTGGGCCGTCATCGCCGACAGCCGCCGCTCGCCCGCGTCGTCGGCGCCGACCCAGTAGAGGTTGCGCGACAGCACCGCGCCGTCAGGGCCGGTCAGGTCGAGCCGCACCACAGCCGCCTCACCGGCCTTAAGGCCCAGATCCAGCGCCCGTCCGGCGGTCACGGCGTTGGCGGCCGCGTCCACGGCGTCGGTCTGGTCGGAAAGCACCTTGCCCGACAGGTCCAGGACGCGCGTCCGCAACCTGGCTCCGGTCACCGGCGCGGTCGTGTTGTTGACCACCGCCAGCGCGTGGTCGGCCAGGCTCATCTGCGCGTGGACGGGCTCAGCCGCGGCCTTGGTCCCGTAGAAGGCGCCGTGGGTGTCGTAGTCGTGGCTGAGGATCTGCCACATGGTCGAGGGCCAGGCGGGCTGGGTCATCCACAGCAGCCGGCCCGAAGACTTCGTCCAGAGTTCCTGGTTCATGCCCTCGAAGATCGCGCGATGCGTCTCGTAGTTCATCAGCTGGGCCTTGCGTTCGAAGTCCTCCAGGCTGACGGGCGCCCCGAGCTTGCGGGCCATGGCGTCTGTGAAGGTCTTGGTCGCGCCGTTCCCGGTGGGATGCCAGTCGTGATAGGCCCACGTGTCGCTGATCGGCCAGCGGTCGGGCGCGGGCACTGCGGCCGAAAACGCCTCAAGGGTCGGGAACGACGGCGTGCCGACCTCGACCGAAAAGCCCTTGGCGTGCTCGGTGAAGTAGGTTTCCGGCTCACGGTAGTTGTAGGGCCCGCTGTTCTGCAGGTTCACGCGGTTCGAGCTGCCGGTGTACCAGCGCGTGCCGTCCAGGTCGTGGACCAGGGCCTCCAGGCCCTCGTTGAGGATCGGGTGCGGCACCCCCTCGTTGCGGCCGAACCACAGCACGATCGAGGGATGGTTGCGATAGCGCCTGACGACGTCGGCGGCGTTGGCCAGGAACAGCGGCACGTCCTGGGGTTCGAGCTGGTAGTCCTGGGTCGAGGCCCAGAAGTCGTTGAGCACCAGCAGGCCGTACTCGTCGGCCAGGTCGTAGAACGGCTCCTCGGTGTTCTGGCCCACCCAGTTGCGGATGGTGTTGAGGCCCGCCTCCTTGTGCAGCCGGAAATAGGGCTCCAGCCGCTCGCGCTCGATGCGCTTGCGCCAGTCGTCCGTGCCCCAGTTGCCGCCCCGCGCGGCGATCTTCACGCCGTTGACCTTCAGCACCAGGTGCGGCGCCAGGCCCGTCTCCGCGACGTCGCGCACCGCCGGCGAGGCGTCGCCCTGCGCCGTCAGCGAGGTCGCCCAGCCGTCGACCACCTTGCGGATGCCCTCGTGGCTGCCGTCGGTGATGTCCTGGCCCAGCTGCCTGGCCTTGGAGAAATCGACCTCGACGCGCCGCAGATGACCGGCCGGGTTCATCAGGGAAAGCTCGTAGGTCACCTGGCGAATGCCGAACCGCAGGCGCTTTTCGTCCGAGGCCCGGCCGTCCACCGTCGCCGTCAGGGTCAGATCGTGCAGGGCCTGCTCGCCATAGCCATTGGGCCACCAGAGCCTGGGATTGGCGATCGCCAGCTGCGGGAACTCGGCCGGCGTCATTCGGATGCTCGAAGCGCCGGGCGCCGCGGTCGCCGTCTTGGACACCGTGACGCCGTCGAATGCGGCCGTAACCGTGACCTCCACCGGACGGTCCGACAGGTTCTCGACCGGCGCCAGGATCTCGACCTCGGCCAGGCTGTTCTCGGCCTTGCCAGCCACGTGGGGCAAGGTGGTGACCACCTGCGGGTCGCCCAGGCGCGCGTCGCCGGAGGCCTCCAGCACCACGTCCTGCCACAGGCCGGTGTTGCGATCGCGGACGCTGGGGATCCAGTCCCAGCCCTCGCTGGCCACGAAGGTCGGACCGTCCAGCGCCATCATGCCGCCGTTCTCGCCCACGCCGGCGGTCAGCGACTCCTCGTGCGCCAGGCCCGGATGCGGCGGCGGCGAGACCTTCACGGCCAGCACGTTGCCGACGGGCCGGAGCTTGCCGGCGACCTCGAAGCGGCCCCGTACGAAGGCGCCCTTCATGTCACCCAGCTTTTCGCCGTTCAGCCAGACCTCGGCCGCGTAGTTCACACCCTTGAACGTCAGGCGCGGCCGCTTGCCGGCCATCGCCGAGGGCGCGTCGAAGGTCGTCCGGTACCAGTAGGCCTGCCGGTTGAGGCTCTCGGGGATGGCGGTGTTGTTGAGGCCGTAGTCAGGATCGGGATAGACGCCGCGGTCAACCAGGGTGGTCAGAACGGTGCCGGGCACGGTGGCGGCGTACCAGCCCTTGGCGTCAAAGCCGGCCGACGAGATCGCCGCACCCTCTCCGACCACCTTGGGCGCCTCGGCCAGGGTCCAGCGCTTCAGCGTCCAGGTGCCGGGTCCGGCCTCGACCAGCGCCGGACCGGCATAGGGCGGCTTGGCGACGGGCGCCGAGATCGCGCCCTTGCCCTCCGGGCGCGTCCAGGCCTCCTGCGGCGTGACCTGGCCGGCCTGCTGGCGCACCTGCACCGGCCAGGTCGGACTGCCGGTCTCGAACACGGTCAGGGGATCGGGCCGGCGAGCCGCCAGTGCTCCAACCTCCCGCTCGGAGAGCGCTCGGGCTTCGGCGCGGAAACCCGCCACCTGTCCGGCGAAGGGCGCGAACCCCGGCGCCTTTCGCAGCCCGAGGACGACCATGGCCGGCGTCGCGGCGGCGGGCGCGGCGCCCTGGGCCTCGGCCTTGCCGTCGACATAGAGGGTCACCCTGGCGCCGTCGGAAACAGCGGCGACAAACCGCCAGTCGCCGGGTTGAGGCGCGTTCCCGCTCCTTATCGTGGTCCCGGCGCTGACGACGGCGTAGCCATCGGGCCCGACGGCGAGGAGCCGGCCGCTGGCCAGGTCGCCGATCCCGGCCACCAGCGCTTGGCCCGACTGCGTCTCGGAGGTCTTGATCCAGGCCGACAGCGACCAGGGCGCGCCGGCCGGCAAGGTCTGGCCTTCCGCGGCGCCGGCCAGCGGACGTGAGAGACCGTCGCCGCCGGCTGGAAACTCGGCGTTGTAGGGGCCCCAGGCCTGACCGACGGCCGTCAACGGCGCCAGCAGGGCCAGGGCGCAACCGGCGACCAGGACGGATTTGGAGCGGGTCTTCATCCTCTTCGTTTCCTCCGCGCGCGGCTTGGTCGCCGCTTGTTGCTGATGGTCTAGGGTCGTGTGTGGAACCGGCAGGCGGGCTCCTCGCCCGTCTCGGCCCTCGGCCCGGAGGCGGCGAAGACCAGCCGCTCGCCCGCGCCGCGCTCGGCCGGCCACGGCGGCGCGCCCGGCGTGCTGGGATCACCCGTTCGAGCAAACGCGGCCCAATAGGCCTGGATGGGCGGGCGCCCCTCCGTGGGGCGATCGAAGACGTAGGCCAGCTCCGAACCGTGCCCCACGGCCGCCTGGCCGGGCGCGGGAACCTCCAGCTCGTAACGCCAGACCTTGCCGCCGGCCTTCTGGCGCAGGCGCGCCGTCTCGCCGGCCGGACAACGGAACATCCTGTCGGTCGCCAGCCGCAGCACGGCGTCGCCCCGCACCGGATCAGCGGCGGGCGGCGAGGCGCCGTCCAGGCCATAGACGGCTAGAACCTCCGAGGCGCGCGACCCGAAAGCCTGACGGGTCCAGGCCCGGGCGCGCTCGGGCTCGCCGCCGAACAGGCCGATCTCGCGGGCGCTGGAGCCGACGATCATCGGCCTGACCGCCGGGTCCTTGAGCAGGACCTCAGGCGCCTCGGGCAGCACGCGCCCGTCGATCACCGCCTGGGTCCAGATGAAGCCCTGGTCGTCGATGGGAGCCGTCAGGGCTTCCGCCGCTTTCAGCAGTTCGTCCCCGGAGACACGCCTGAGGTCGTCAAGCGAGCTTGCGCCGACATGACGCGCCAGGTCTTCGCCGATCGCCTCGTTCTGCTTCAGCGAGCGCGGCGGAAAGCCGAAGCCCGGCGTTCCGCTCTGCAAAATCCCCCGTGCGAACAGGTCCCGCGCCTCCGGGCTCAGCATCACGAGACCGACGTCCTGGCCGCCGGCCGAATGGCCAAACAGGGTGACATTGGCCGGATCGCCGCCAAAGCCGCCGATGTTGTCGCGCACCCATCGCAGGGCCGCGATGATGTCCATCAGGGCGTAATTGCCCGAAGCCCCGCCCTGCTCGGCGCTCAGGCCAGGATGCGACAGGAAGCCGAAGACGCCCAGGCGGTACTGCACGCTGACCAGCACCACCCCCTGGTCGACCAGGGCGGACTCCACCGTACCCGCGCCCGAACCGGCGTGGTTGGCGCCGCCGTGGATCCAGACCATCACGGGCAGGCGCGCGCCCGGCGCATGGCGCGGCGAGCGGATGTCGAGGTAGAGGCAGTCCTCGCTGGAGCGCGCGGCGTCCGCCGCGTTCCATCCGCGCGAGGTCTGCAGGCAGGCGGGCCCCGAAGCGCGCGCTGCTCGCTCGCCTTCCCAAGACGGCATCGGTTGCGGGGGCTTCCAGCGCAGATCGCTCACCGGGGGGCGAGCGAAGGGAACGCCCAGGAAGGCCTGGCTGCCATCCGCTCGTTCCTCGCCGATCAGCAGGCCGCCGACCGTATGCACGCGTACGGGATCGGCCGCCGCCGGCGCCGCCACAGCCAGGAAAGCCGTCAGGAGAACGCCCGAAGCCCTCTTCACGAGGCCACGCGAAGCCGGGTGTCAGCGCGAGCCAGGGCCGTGCTCAAGGCCTCGATGGCGCAGACGATGTGGTAGAACGAACTGGCCGGCGCCGCCTCGTCGATCATCCGGCCCTCCGGCGTCAGGCGATCGAACCAGAGACCGGGCGTCGGCGTCGCCAGATAGGCCTCCAGCCCACGGACGGCTTGGGCCGCCAGCGCCCAATGCTCGGCCTTGCCGGTCTCGATCGCGGCCAGGGCGTGGGCCTTGATGCGTTCGGTCTGCGGCCACAGGCGCGCCTGCGCGTCATGCGGCGAGAAATCGTCGAGCAAGGCGTTGATCGCGACGTTGCGCCCCTTGTCGACGCCATGCCGCTCGCCGATCTCGATCAGCCGCAGCGCGGCCTTGCGGCAGGCCTGGGCGTCGGCCGGGTCATCGGCCAGCCCCGCCCAGCGCAGCAGCAGCCAGGCCCATTCGAACTGATGCCCGGGTTCGACGATGCGCCCCGCCAGGCCCGGCGCCGGGCGCCAGGCGTCATCGAACGTCTCTCGCAACGCGCCCTCATCGTCGATGAAGACCTCGAGGGCCAGCGCCTTGATCTCCATGGCCAGGTCGCGCCACTCGCCGTCGCCGTCAGCCTCGATCCAGGCCAGCGCGGCCTCGAACAGGTGCATGTGCGGATTGGACAGCAGCACTCCGTCGGGCGGAAAGGTCGAGTGGAAGCCGGCCACGGGATGTCGGAACGCGGTCAGAACCGCGTGTCGCAAGGCCTCGGCGCTGACCTCGGCGGCCGGCCCCAGCACGACGTCCATGTCCGCCAGGGCGAACAGGGCGAAGGCCTGATCATAGAGCACGGCGCTGTCGTCCAGCACCCTTCCGTCGTCGTCGACCGCCGCCCGGATCAGGCCGCTGGCCTTGACGTAGCGGGTGAGAAAGGCCGCCAGACCGCGACGCACGGTCCGTTGGTGGACAACGGCTCCCAACCGCTCGGCGCCGACCAGGGCGTAGAGTTGCCTGGGCTGCACCCTGGCCCGGCGGAGGCTCGTGATCGGACGACCGTCCTGGCCGAGCTTTTCCTCGAAAGCCCCCGAGGCGTCGACGCCGGCCTGGCTCCAGAGCGGGATCGCCGCCTCGGCCAGCCAGCGCTTCAGCCGGCCGCAGGCGACGCGGGCCTCGTCAAGCGGCGACATCGCCGGCCCAGTCGGCCTGGCTCCACAGGCGCGCGGCCCCGCGCACGCCCGAGGAGTCGCCCCAGCGGGCCTTTACGATGCGGCTCTCCCAATTGTCGGTGAAGACGTGCGGGCCGACCAGCGCCGGCAGGCGCTCGTAAAGCAGTTCGACGTTCGACATGCCGCCGCCCAGCACGAAGACGTCCGGATCGACGATGTCGGCGATGACCCCCAGCCCGCGGGCCAGGCGGTCGAGATAGCGGTCGAGCGCCCCCTGGGCGACAGGGTCGCCCGAGGCGGCGGCCTCGACGATGGCCGCGCCGCTGAGATCGGCGCCGCCGTGCTCGCGGAAGTCGCGGCGGAAGCCGGTGCCGGAAATCCAGGTCTCAAGGCAGCCGTGGCGGCCGCACCAGCATTGCGGGCCGGGGCTCTCCTCGGCCTTGGGCCAGGGCAGCGGCACATGGCCCCACTCTCCCGCCACGCCGTTGGCGCCCTCGACCAGCTTGCCGTCGATGGCCAGACCGCCGCCGCAGCCGGTGCCGATGATGACCGCGAAGGTCACGCGCGCGCCGGCCGCCGCGCCGTCGACCGCTTCCGACAGGGCCAGGCAGTTGGCGTCGTTGGCCAGGCGGATGGGGCGCTCGAGGACAGCCTCCAGATCCTCCCGGAACCGGCGGCCGTTCAGATAGGTGGTGTTGGCGTTGCGGATCAGACCCGTGCGGGGCGACACCGAGCCCGGCGCGCCCACGCCCACCGTGCCCTTGCCCCCGACCGCCTGCTCGGTGCGCTCGACGAGATCGCGCACCACCTTCAGCGCTGCGTCGTAGTCGCCGGGCGTGGCGGCGCGGAGCGTCGACAGCACGCGCCCCTCCGGCGAGAGGGCCGCGGCCTCGATCTTGGTTCCGCCGAAATCGACCCCGATCTGGATCACCCGATACTCCCTCGTCGCACGCGTCATCACCGGACGCCGCAACCTCCAGCGGTCAGAGGCTTACCTTGGGTCCGCCAACCGCGCCAGATTAAAAAAAGACTTTTTATTTATTCATACTACAAGTCAGGGCGTGACCTTGATCATCACGACGCCATGGGCCGGCGCCTCGGCCGAATAGCCGCCCTTGCGAACGCCCAGGTCCTTGCCCGCCCACAGATCACGCACCTTGGCCGGAAGGGTTTCGGGGTAGTCGAGCATCGCCCAGTCCACGCCGATCGTCGCCGGCGCCTGGCCGCGGTTCAGCAGCACGACCGCCCGGCCGCCGCCCTTCAGGGGCCGCGCCCAGACCTCCAGGTCGCCCTGCTTGGACACCCGCCGCGCCTGGGCGCCGAGCGGATCCTGATCGACGGCGATGACTTCCTTGTTCGTCAGGATGGCCTTGGTGTCGGCGTCCATGTGGCCGATGTCGTTGCCGGCGACCAGCGGGGCGGCCAGCATCGCCCAGAGGCTGAAGTGCGCCCGGTACTCCTGCGTGGTCATGCCGCCGTTGCCGACCTCCAGCATGTCCGGATCGTTCCAGTGGCCGGGCCTGGCGTGCGGGTAGAGCTCGACCTGCTTGTCGAGGATGTTCATGACGCCCAGGCTGTAGCCCTTCACGCCTTCCCAGGCGTCGTAGATGTCGCCGGTGGTGCGCCAGAGGTTTCCGACCGACGCGCCCCAGGTCCAGGGCTTGGAATTGCCCCACTCGCAGATCGAGAAGACGATGTCCCGGCCCGAGGCCTGAAGGGCCGCCGACATGATGTAGTAGGACGACGGCGCGTCCTGCGTGCCGGCCATGCACCAGTCGTATTTCAGGTAGTCGACGCCCCAGGCGGCGTACTGGCGGGCGTCCTGGTACTCGTAGCCGCGGCTGCCGGGACGACCGGCGCAGGTCTTCAGGCCGGCGTCGGAATAGATGCCGAACTTCAGCCCCTTGGAATGGATGTAGTCGCCCAGCGCCTTCATGCCGCTGGGAAAGCGCTTGGGATCGGGCTGGATGTCGCCGCGGGCGTCGCGCTCGCCGTGCCAGCAGTCGTCGATGACGACGTATTCGTAGCCGGCGTCCTTCATGCCCGAGGCGACCATGGCGTCGGCCATCCGCCTGATCAGGGTCTCGTCGACGTTGCAGCCGAACTTGTTCCAGCTGTTCCAGCCCATCGGCGGGGTGCGGGCCAGGCCGTTGTCGGGCAGAGGCGGCGGCGGATCGTCGGCCAGGGCCGGAGCGGCGGACGCGAGCAGGGACGCGGCCGCCAGGGTCGAGACGAGGCGCTTCATGGGTTCACGCTGGCGATGGGGTGAAGAGAAGGACGGTCCGCCGGTCCCTTGGCTCCCGCTTGCAGGAATCTTGGGAAAGGCGCGGGTGAACCGGCGGACCGCGAGGCGACGAGGGCCTCAGTCGATCAGGCGGGGAAGAAAGCGGTTGGAGGGCGCGAAAGCGCGCCGGGGCCGTGCCCGAAAATCATGTTTGCCTCCCCAAGTCCTGCGCCGCGTCCTTGGTGGCGCGGGCGGTTGGCTTGAGACGGAGGTGACCACGGCGGCCCGGCGGCCGTCAATAGAATAAATAAATTTGTTTTTCTTTTTACCGCTACCTCAATGGATCCAGGTGACGCCCACCCTCAGGCTGCGCGGCGCGTCGTAGCTGGTGATGCCGTCGCCGGTGCGGCCGGTGGCGACCTCGGCGTCGAGCGCGTTGCGCAGGTCGAGCTCCAGGCGCGTCGAGGCGCCCAGGGCGTAGCGGGCCGACAGGTTCAGGGTCGTGGCCGCCGCCAGCCGGCGCGTGTTGAGGTCGTCGTCGAAGCGCGCGCCCTCGTGGCGGGCGGCGAGGAACAGGTCCAGGTGCTGACCCGCGCGCCATTCCAGGCCGGCCGAAGCGGCCACGCGCGGCGCCTGGGCCGGACGCTTGCCGGTCAGTTGCCGGGCCTGCGCGCCGCCATCGACCTCGGCGTCGGTCGCCATCGCCGAGCCGGTCAGCACAAGGCGCTCGTCGAGGCTGGCGCGGCCTTCGATCTCCAGCCCGGCCGCATCGATGCGGCCGACGTTCCGGCGCTGGCGCAGCACGCCGCCGGCCGGGATGAAGCCCGCCGTCGGGAAGGTCGCCGGCCCCTGCCCGATCGTGACGTTCGCCACCGGATCCTCCAGCCGGTTGAGAAACAGGGTGGCGGTCAGGCTCGCCCCCTTCCCTTCCAAGCCGGCCCCGGCCTCGACGCCGTAGAGCCGCTCGGGCTTCAGGGCGGCGTTGGCCTCGGTGACGTCGTTGCCCACCCGGAACGGCCGGTGCAGTTCGTTGAGGCTGGGTGGGCGGAAGCCGGCATAGGCGGCCGTGCGCACGAAGCCCGCCCCTACATCGCGGCGCAGGCCGATGCGGCCTGTCGGCGTGGTCGTCGAGCGCCCCGCGGGGGTTTCGTCCAGCGTCGCGACGCCCGTCTGCAGGTCGAACTCGCGGCGACGCGCGTCGAAGGCCCGCCAGTGGTCCAGGCGCAGGTCGCCAGTCAGCAGCCACGGCCCGGCCGTCCAGCTGGCGTCGGCATAGGCGCCCAGGGTCGCGGTCCGCCCGCCCGCCTCGCGCAGGCGGGTGAACTGGCCGCCCATGTAGCGGAAACGCTCGTGGGTCTCGCCTTCGGCGGCGCGCAGGTCGGCGCCGACCTCCCATTCCAGCGGCCCGCGCACGCCGCGCAGGGCGGCGTTGAAGCCATAGCCGTAGGCCGGCGTCTCGAACTGGTCGTTGGCCGGCGTCGTGAAAGCCCGGCCCGCGCCGACGGCGACCGAACGGTTCTGCAGGTCGCTGACCACGCTCCAGGCCTGCAGCCGCCAGCCGTTGCGCCCCTCGGCCGGCGCCTGCGCCAGCGTGAGGCTGGCCTGGGCGCCGCGCGAGCGGGAGTCGGCGCCGACCAGGCCCGAGCGACGGTTCTCGTCATAGGCGGCGATGCGGGCGGCCACGGCCGGGCCGGCCGCAAGGCGGGCGTCGTAGCGCAGCGCCGCCGACCAAGTGTCGAGGGCCAGCGGCTCGTCCGCCGCGCCCCTACCCTCGCGCACCGGCGTCCAGCCGTCGGAACGCTCGGCCGTCACGCTGGCCAGCAGACCGCCGCCGCCCGCATTGACCGCCGCGCGGCGATAGCCCAGGCCGCCGCCCTCGACGCCGGCCTCCAGCACCGGCCCGCCGCCGTCGCGCCCGGTCAGGGCGACGACGCCGGTCAGGGCGCCCGCGCCATAGGCCTGGGCCCCGGCGCCGCGCACGATGCGCAACGACTGGATGGTCTCGGACGGCAGGCCGCTCCAGATCACCCAGCCGCCGAAGGGATCGTTCTGCGGCACGCCATCCAGCGTGATCAGCGCCCGCCCGGCCCCCGAGGGCGCGATGGCCCGCAGCGACAGTCCCTGCGTCGTCGGATTGGCGGCCAGGCTGGACGTCCGCCGAAACAGCGACACCCCCGGCGCGCGCGCCAGTTGCTCGTCGAGACGCGGCGAGCGGGCCCAGGCCGGATCGGCCAGGGCGGTGATGGAGAACGCCCCCTCGCCGGCCGAGGGCGGCAGGCGGGCGCCGGTGACGACGACTTCCGAGACCGGGGCTTCTGGCGCGGGCGCGGTCTCGAAGGGGGCGTCGAACATGGCGGCTCCGGAGGATTGAGAGTCGGCGCAGCCTATCGTCGCCCCGCCGCAAGGGAACACCCGGCCGGGCAAAAGCCGTCGACCGTCATCAATCCGTTTTGAAATCGTCGCATAAGCCCTCGCGCGCGGCCGCACGGCTTGCGCGCGGTATCCCGGGGGACAAGTCGGATGACCCATCTTCGCGCCAGCGCCGCCATCGGCGTGCTCGCCTTCCTGCTCGGCGCCGGATCGGCCCTGGCCCAGGCCCCGGCGGTCGCCCCCGTCGTCGCCACCGCGCCGACGGTCGAGGGCGGCGCCAACGGCGTGGCCCTGATGCGCAATCCGGCCGCGCCGGAAAAGAGCCTGATCGCCGCGACCGGCGAAGGCGGCGGACTGGAGCTCTACGGCCTCGACGGCAAGAAGGTCGGCGCGATCCCCGGCGGCGAGGTCTATGGCGTCGACGTGCGCGACCTGGACGGCAAGCCGCTGCTGGCGCTGCTGGACCGCAAGGGCGCCCGCCTGCGCCTGGCCGCCTACGACTTCGCCGCCGGAACCTCCGCGAGCCTCGACGCCAAGCCCCTGACGCTGGACTACGCCGGCGAAGGCGTGTGCCTGCATCGCTCGCCCCGCGACGGCTCGCTCTACGCCTTCACCCTGGGCGTGGCCGGCCAGATGGACCAGTGGCTGCTGTTCCCCACCACCGAGGGCAAGCTGGATGGACGTATCGTGCGCCGCCTGCACCTGTCGTCCGAGGCCAAGTACTGCGTCAGCGACGACGCCGCCGGCGCGCTCTACGTCGCCCAGGAAGCGGTCGGGATCTGGCGCTACGACGCCGATCCCGAGGCCGAACCCGTGCCGACCCTGGTCGACGCCAACCGCCTGGGCCACGTCGCCGGCGAGGTCGCGGGCCTGACCCTGGTCGACGGGGGACCGAGCGCCCGTTTCCTGGTGGCCGCCAACGCGACCGCCGGCGACTACAACGTCTATGACCGCGGCCGCGACGACGCCTTCGTCGGGACCTTCCGCATCCAGGCGGGCGACCAGAACGCGGTCGAGAACCCCTCGGGCCTGTTCGCCCTGCGCGCGCCCCTCGGCGATCGCCTGCCGGCCGGCGCCCTGCTGGTCGCCGACGACCGCAAGGCCGACGCGAACATGAAGGCGATCTCGTGGGCCGACGTCGCCGCCGGACTGAAGCTGGCCGTCGGCGACGCGGCCGGGTCCAAGCCCGCCAAGGACTTCGCCGCCGTGCAGCCGATCATGGAGACCAGGCCCGTCGACCATGACGGCGACGCCGCCGACGATCCGGCGATCTGGGCCAACCCGGCCGATCCGGCCAAGAGCGCCATCATCGCCACCGACAAGAAGGGCGGCCTCCTGGTCTACGACCTGTCGGGCCAGCCGCTGCAGTACCTGGCCGACGGCAAGATGAACAATGTCGACCTGCGGGCCGGCTTCAAGCTGGCCGGCCGCGAGACGATCCTGGTCGCCGCCAGCGACCGCACCCACAAGTCGATCGCGCTGTACACGCTGGACCCGGCGACGCGACAGCTGACCTCGGTCGCCGACGGCGTGCAGGCCACCGGGCTTTCCGATCCCTACGGCCTTTGCATGTATCGCGGCCGCAAGGGAGAGACCTACGTGTTCGTCGGCGATCCCGACGGCCTGGTGCGCCAGTGGAAGCTGGTCGCCCAGGCCAACGGCAAGGTCCGCGCCGTTGCGGTGCGCGACGTCAGGTTCGACACCCAGACCGAAGGCTGCGTCGCCGACGACGAGACCGGCGCCCTGTACGTGGCCGAGGAGGACGTCGCCCTGTGGAAGCTCGGCGCCGAGCCGTCCGACCGCAAGGCGCCCAAGGCGATCGACCGCGTGGCGTCCAACCCGGCCCTGAAGGACGACCTGGAAGGGATCGGTCTCTACCGGCAGGCGGGCGGCAAGGGCTATCTGGTGGTCTCCAGCCAGGGCAACAACAGCTACGCCGTCTATCGCCGCGAGGGCGACAACGCCTATGTCGGCAGCTTCTCGGTCACCGCCGACGGGGCAAAGGGGATCGACGGGATCTCCGAGACCGACGGCCTGGACGTCACCAGCGCCTCGCTGGGCGCAGGCCTGGAAACCGGCGGCTTCGTCGCCCAGGACGGCCGCAACGTCTTCCCGCCCGAGCACCAGAACTTCAAGCTCGTGCCCTGGTCGGCGATCGCCGGGGCGCTGGGCCTGAAGTGAGACTTAAGGCGCGCTCGCTGAAGGGGGAGCTGTCGCGGAGGTCTAGACATCGGCGCTGACCCCCTCCGGCCCTCCGGGCCACCTCCCCCAGAGGGGGAGGATCTATTGGCGCCGGCGCTCTTCGAGATGCTCCCCCTCTGGGGGAGCTGTCGCGGAGCGACTGAGG
>NZ_JBFTJR010000017.1:0-78330 GCF_056395525.1 Caulobacter sp. 10L414 | reverse complement strand
TGAAACAGCACCCGCGCCTCCGGCCCTCCGGAATAACGACGCGGCGGAGCGGTCGACGAAGCCGAAACGCTAAACAAACMYACGGTCYCCGGGCTCCGCCCGGCCGCTCCGCGCCTCCCCATCAGCTTTCGTGGATTTCCACGGGAGTGCGAGAACCTATGTCCAACCCTCAGGGAACCTCCCCCCGTGGGGGAGGCGATCGCGCAGCGATCGGTGGGGGGAGCGACTGCGAACCCACCCGCCGCCTCGAAAGCTGAAACCGGCCCCCCACCGGCCTTCGGCCGCCTCCCCCACAGGGGGAGGTTCGCCGATCAAGACCCCCCCCCTTCAGGGCGAGCGTCCAAAGGCCACCACGAGAAAGCCCCGTCTCGGAAACCCTTTGTCACAAAACCCGCTGCGTCGCAGCAAAGACGCCACCCCAACTTCCATGGTGCGTGGCGGTTCWGGCCGCGCGCGCCGCGGCGTCCGTTACCCCTTTCCCCGGACGCCGCGGCCATCGCATGGAGGTTCCTCTTGGAACAGTTTCTCGAACGCGCCGCCCTTTTCCGCGGCCAAGTCTTCCCGGCTCAAAGCGCGCTGTACGAGCGCCTGGCCAGCCACGGCCAGAGCCCCTCGGCCCTGATGATCTCATGCGCCGACTCGCGCGTCGTGCCCGAGCTCATCACCCAAGCCAATCCCGGCGACCTGTTCGTCTGCCGCAACGCCGGCAACATCGTCCCGCCGTTCAGCCAGGCCAACGGCGGCGTCTCGTCGGCCGTTGAATACGCCGTCATGGCGCTGGGCGTTCGCGACATCGTCGTCTGCGGCCACTCCGACTGCGGCGCCATGAAGGCGTTCTCGAACCCGGCCGCTCTCGAAAAGATGCCGAACGTGGCCGCCTGGCTGCGCCACGCCCACGCCGCCCACAGCGTCGTCTGCAACGCCTATCACGGCCTGGACGAGCACGGCACGACCCGCGCCCTGTCGCTGGAGAACGTGGTGGTCCAGATCAATCATCTGCGCACCCACCCGTCGGTGGCTTCGGCGATCGCCCAGGGCAAGCTGACCCTGCACGGCTGGTTCTTCGAGATCGAGACCGGCCAGATCCAGGCCTACAACGGCGACACCGGCCAGTTCGAACTGGTTCGTGAAGGCTCGCCCCTGCCCGTCGCGCAGCGTCCGGCCAAGCGCATGGTCGCCGCCGACCATCTGGGCATCGCGGCAGAATGAGCAACTCCGCCGTTTCCTCCCCGAACGGCGCGAAGCAAGGGTTCGGCGCGATCTTCTCGCGTGACCTGACCGCCTCGATCGTCGTCTTCCTCGTGGCGATGCCCCTCTGCATGGGCATCGCCGTCGCCTCGGGCGTTCCGGCCGAACGCGGCCTGATCACCGGCATCATCGGCGGCATCGTCGTCGGCGCCCTCGCCGGTTCGCCCCTGCAGGTCAGCGGCCCCGCCGCCGGCCTGGCGGTCATCGTGTTCGAGATCGTGGCCAAGCACGGCCTGTCGACCCTCGGGCCGATTCTCGTGCTGGCCGGCCTCGTCCAGCTGGCCGCCGGCGCCCTGCGCATGGGCCAGTGGTTCCGCGCCATCTCGCCGGCCGTCGTGCACGGCATGCTCGCCGGCATCGGCGTGCTGATCGTCGCGGGCCAGTTCCACGTGCTGTTCGGCGACAAGCCGCGCGCCAACGGCCTGGAGAACCTCCTGGCCATCCCCGGCGCGATCACCAGTCTGTCGATCTCGACCTTCGGCGGCGCCGAAGCGGCCCTGCTGGTCGGCGTGGTCACCATCGGTTCGATCCTGCTCTGGGAGAAGATCCGTCCGGCCAAGCTGAAGCTGGTTCCCGGCGCCCTGCTGGGCGTGCTGGCCGGCACCTTCGTGGCCATGGGCTTTGGTCTCGACGTGCAGAAGATCGCCGTTCCGGAATCGATCGCCGGCGCGATCGCGATCCCGGGCGCGGCCGACTTCGCCAAGCTCGCCGATCCGATGATCATCCTCACCGCCGTGGCGGTGGCGTTCATCGCCTCGGCCGAGACCCTGCTGTCGGCGGCCGCCGTCGACCGCATGCACGATGGTCCGCGCACCAAGTACAACAAGGAGCTGGGCGCCCAGGGCGTCGGCAACCTGCTGTGCGGCCTCGTCGGCGCCCTGCCGATGACCGGCGTGATCGTGCGCAGCTCGGCCAACGTCCAGGCCGGCGCCGTCACCCGCGCCTCGGCCATCCTGCACGGCGTCTGGATCCTGGCCTTCGTCGCCCTGCTGCCCTTCGTCCTGCGTCAGGTCCCCAGCGCCGCCCTCGCCGGCGTGCTGGTGGTCACCGGCTGGAAGCTGGTCAGCCTGGACCACGTCCGCCACCTGTTCGCCCGCTACGGCCTGCTGCCGGCGCTGATCTGGGCCGCGACCTTCGTCATGGTCGTCGCCACCGACCTGCTGACCGGCGTGCTGGTGGGCCTGGCCCTGACCGTCGTCGAACTGCTGCCGAACCTGAAGCGCATGCGCCTCAAGATCGCCCAGCAGAACCTCGGCGAGAAGGAACAGGAAATCCGCCTCGAGGGCGCAGCGACCTTCGTGCAGCTGCCGAAGATCACCAAGGCCCTGGACGCGGCTCCCGACGGCGGCGTCGTCCGCCTCGACACCCGCGCCCTGACCGTGCTCGACCACACCACCACCGAGGTGCTGAGCGAGTGGGTCAAGAGCAAGGAGCGCACCGGCTCCAAGGTCGAACTGCCCAACGCCTGCGTGTTCGGCGAACGGCTGCGGGCCGCCGGCGCCCACTGACCTCACCCAGTCGCCCCGGGGCCGAGTCCGCTCGGTCCCGGGGTTCTTTTTTTGCCTGAAGATCCCCAGAGACCCGAGATGAACAAGGCCCAGGAACGCGCCGCCGACATGGCGGCCCAGGTGCTTTGCGCCTATCTGCAGAACAACATCGTCTCGGCCGACGAACTGCCCGACCTCGCCGCCCGCACCTATGCGGCGCTGGAAGCCGTGTTCTCCATGCCGACCGGCGATCCGGTCGAACGGCCCAGCCCCGACGAGATCGCCGCCAGCGTCACCCAGGACGCCATCGTCAGCTTCGAGAACGGCCGCCGCTATCGCTCGCTGAAGCGCCACCTCAACAGCCTCGGCCTCACCGAGGAGGAGTATCGCTCCAAGTGGGGCCTGCCGGACGACTACCCCACGGTCGCCGCCAGCTTCTCGGACCTGCGGTCCAACGTGGCCCGGGCCAACCGCTTCGGAACGCGTCGCTAGAAAAGCAGAAGGCCCGCCGGTTTCGGCGGGCCTTCTTCATGTTCACCAGGCGCCGGTGTTGGGCATCGAGACCCACGGCTCGGCCGGTTCGAGGTGGCCGTTCTGCAGCAGCTCCACCGAGATGCCGTCCGGCGAGCGCACGAACGCCATGTGGCCGTCGCGCGGCGGGCGGTTGATGGTCACGCCCAGGTCGGCCAGGCGCTGGCAGGCGGCGTAGATGTCGTCGACCTGATAGGCCAGGTGGCCGAAGTTGCGGCCGCCCTGATAGTCTTCCGGGTCCCAGTTGTAGGTCAGCTCGACCAGGGGCGCCTTGCGCTCCTTGGCGTTGTCGGCGTCGCCCGGCGCGGCCAGGAACACCAGCGTGAACCGGCCCTTCTCGTTCTCCATGCGGTACATCTCCTGCAGGCCCAGGCCCTCGCAGTAGAAGCGCAGCGAAGCATCGATGTCCTTCACGCGGACCATGGTGTGCAGATAGCGCAAGGCGGCCTCCAGATGTTGCGAAGCGCCGATATAGCCGATCGTCTACTGCGCCGCGACCTTGCCGCGCGTCTGACGCCGCCAGAGCGCCGCGTACTCGCCGTCGGCCGCCAGCAGCGCCGCGTGCGGCCCGCGCTCGACCACCTTGCCCCGGCGCAGCACCAGGATCTCGTCGGCGTCGGCGATGGTCGACAGCCGGTGGGCCACGACCAGGGTCGTGCGCCCTTCCCTGGCCTTGCGCAAGGTCGCCTGGATCGCCGCCTCGGTGCGGCTGTCCAGCGCGCTGGTGGCCTCGTCCAGGATCAGCACGCGCGGATCGGCCAGCAGGGCGCGGGCGATGCCCACGCGCTGGCGCTCGCCGCCGGAAAGCTTCAACCCCCGCTCGCCGACCTTGGTGGCCATGCCTTCCGGCAGCCCGCCGATGAAGTCGCCGAGTTCGGCGGCGCGGGCCGCGCCCCAGACCTCGTCCTCCGTCGCGTCGGGGCGACCAAACGCGATGTTGGCCGCGATCGTGTCGTTGAACAGCGCCACGTCCTGCGGCACCAGCGCCACCGCCCGCCGCAGCGAGGCCTGGGTGAGGTCGCGCAGGTCATGGCCGTCCAGCGTCACCCGGCCGGCCTGCGGGTCGATCATCCGCAGGGCCAGGCGCACCAGCGTCGTCTTGCCGGCGCCCGACGGGCCGACGATGGCCACGGTCTGGCCGGGCGCGGCGGCGAAGCTGACCTCGGCCAGGCCGTCGGAACGTGCGCCGTGGCGGAACGAGACGCCCTCGAAGGCCACGGCTCCGCCCCGGCGATCCCCGGTCGGCGGCAGGTCGACGGCGTCCGGCGCGTCGGCGACGTCCGCGCCCTGCTGGCGCAGGTCCATCATCGCCTCCATGTCGATGAACGACTGGCGGATCTCGCGATAGGCGAAGCCCAGGAAGTTCAGCGGCTGGTACAGGTTCACCAGGATCAGCACCACGGCGGTGATGTCGCCCGGTCCGATCCGGCCATGGGCGGCTTCCGAGCCGGCCAGCACGGCCATCACCGCCAGGCCAAGGCTCATGATCGCCGACTGAACGACATTGAGCAGCGACAGCGAGTTGGTCGCCTTGATCTGCGCTTCGCCGTAGGTCGTCAGGGCCCGCTCGTAGGCGCCGACGGCCCGGGCCTCGGCCCCGAAGGTCTTGACGGTCTCGTAGTTCAGAAGGGCGTCCACGGCCCGGCCGGCGGCTTCGGCGTCGGCCTCGTTCAGCTCGCGCCGGTGGGCGATGCGCCAGTTCGAGATCGAGAAGGTCAGGACGCCGTAGATCACCACGGTGACGATCGCGGTGGCCGCGAACCGCCAGTCGTAGGCGCGCGCCAGGACGACGGCCGCCAGGGCCAGCTCCACAAGGGTCGGAACGATGTTGAAGACCAGGCCCCGGATCAGGAAGTCCATGGCCCGCGCGCCGCGGTCGATGGTCCGCGACAGCGCGCCGGTCCGCTTGGTCTGGTGGAAGTCGATCGACATCGACAGGGCGTGGGCGAAGGTCTCGGTCGCCGCCCGGTTCTGGGCGGCCTGGGCCACCGGCGTGAACACAGCGTCTCGCGCCTGCGGCGCCGCGGCCGAGATGAACCGTACGCCGGCCCAGCCCAGCGCCAGCGCGGCGAAGGACAGGGTCACCTGGGTCGCCGCGCCCTGCCCGGCCGTCAGCCGGTTGACCGCCGCGCCCAGCAGCAGCGGCGCGGCCACGCCCAGGGCCTTACCGGCGAAGGTCAGGGCCAGGGCCGCCACCAGCCGCCAGGTCAGGCCCGGCGCCCGTGACCGCAGGACGAGCCGCAGCAGTTCGGCCAGGGCGGCCCAGCCGGACGCCGGCTTGGCCGTATCGGGGACTGTGCGGGCGCTGTCGCGGCCGGCGGAGGCGTAGCCCCTCACCGCGTCGCTCCGGGCGCGTAGAGCACGGTGGTCTGAACGCCGCCGCCGGGGGTCATCCAGTCGGCGCGCCAGGCGCCGTCCAGGCGTTCGGCGTGGAGGGGGCCGGCGGTCAGGGCGGCGGGCGGCGAGACGGCGATGCGCACCAGATCCTCGCCGCCTTCGCCCGCGACCTGCACCGCGTGCTCGCCATGGCCCAGCGGGCGGGTCAGCGAGAAGCTGAAGCGCCCCTGCGCGTCGACCTTGGCCTCGGCCTGGGTCACTCGGTCCACGCGGACGCCGAAGCCGGCGCCGGGCCGTCCGACGCCCGAGATCACCGCGCCGCCGTCCTGGTCGTAGTCGATGGCCAGAATCCGCAGGGAATCGGAGGGGCCCGACAGCGGCTCGGATCCGCCGCCGGCCTTCAGCAGGGCCACCATGCCCTCCGGCGTGACCAGGACGTAGCCTTCAGCCTGCACGGTCCGGCCCTCGCGGGTCATCGAAAGGCCGAACAGCCGGGGCTCCGGAGCGCCGGCCAGCACCGCTCGCCACAGGCCCGCGGCATCGGCCTCGACGCTGGTGGCTTCTCCCGTCGGCGATCCAAGACGTACCGAGGCCCCGGCGGTCGCCGATCCAGACAGCGCCACCCCGCCGCCCTGGATGGCCGCGGTGACCACCTTGGGCGGGGCCAGGTAGGCCGCTTCGGGGTCGCGGGTCGGCTGGGCGGCCGGCGCGGCGCGGCCCCAGTCGCGCCGTCCCTCCTCGCCGCACGCCGCGACGGCGACGACGAGAACCAGGGCCAGCAGCCACGGCTTGAAAGCGGCCTTGCGAATCCCGATCATGCGCCTTCCAAATCCTGGGCTGGCCAAGCTGGCCTGAACCCGAAACGCCATGGCGCGCCCTTCCCGACGGGAGCCGCGCCTTTTCTTTTGTTGGAGTGGACGACGATGCCCGACCTGTCTAGCCGCCTGGGGTCGGTCTGTGTCTACTGCGGCTCTTCGAACACGGCCGACCCGGCCTATCTGGAGGCCGCCCACCAGATCGGCGGCGATTTCGCCCGCGCGGGCCTCAAGCTGGTCTACGGCGGCGGCGGCGTGGGCCTGATGGGCGCGGCGGCCCGCGGCGCGCACGAGGCCGGGGGCGCCGTGCTCGGGATCATCCCGGAGTTCCTTCGCGGCCGCGAGAAGCCGTTCGACGACGTCGAGACGGTCATCGTCACCTCGATGCACGAGCGCAAGATGCTGATGTTCGAGCGCTCGGACGCCTTCGTCGTGCTTCCGGGCGGCATCGGCACCCTGGAAGAGATCATCGAGCTGCTGTCGTGGCGTCGCCTCGACCTGCATCGCAAGCCGATCGTCTTCCACAATCCCGACGGCTTTTGGGACCCGCTTTTCACGCTGCTCAAGCACACCATCGATCGCGGCCTGACCCCGCCCGCCTTGACCACGGCGTGGGTGTCGGTGGAGGCGGCCGAGGATGTCACTCCGGCCTTGCTGGCATGGGGATTGGACGTTGATCGAGATCGCGAGATCGACGTTCGGCGATTGACTTAGTTTTCAATAACAACGAACAATGTGATCAGCGTCCACTTACAAATAGGACGCGGGGATAGGAGATGTCCATGCGTATGCTTGTGCTCGGCGTTCTCGCCGCAGCTTCCTTCGCGGGCGCGGCTCAGGCCGCGTCTTCGGAAGGCGCCATGCTCGTTCTGAAGGCGCCGCCGGCCAAGGCCGAACTGATCCAGGACGGGGCCATGTGGCGCTGCACCGGAACGGTCTGCAAGGCCCCGGCCGTGAAGGCCATGCCGGCCGTTCGCAGCTGCCGCAAGATCGTGGCGGAACTGGGCGCCGTTTCGGCCTTCACCTGGCGCGGCGAGGCGCTCGACGCCGCCGGGGTCGAAGAGTGCAACACGGCCGCAAAGCCGTAAGCCTCCTCGCAATCGTGGAATTCAACGCCATCCCGGCTCCTCCGGGATGGCGTTTTCTTTGGACGCTACTTCTTGTCCGAAGCCTTGGGCGGCTGCGACTGTTGCGGCGGCTTGGCGCCGCCGGGGCGAGGCCCGACCAGCAACCCGCCCATCAGGGCGAAGGACAGCATGGCATGACTCATCTTCGTTACGTTCATGGCGGCGTCTCCTTGACCAGCCAGGAGCGCCCGCAAGCGCTCCACGTGTTACGGGACCGGCTCCGCGACCGATCCAGCCAGAAAGAGACGCGCGCGGCTTACAGGGTCTCGCACCCTCCTAGTCGTCAGCGCGTCGGGCAAAGCATGCGCCCAAGCGAAGGCCTGACAAGAGAAATATTCCGAACCCGGACGATATCAGCGTACGGACGATTGACTTGATCGCCCTTGAAAAGCCGGCCGCCGATACTTTCCGCCCACATACGACCTAGTGCAGAGTCGCGCCGTCTCGGGCCGGCAGGTCAATGGTCGCGACCGCGTCGCCCGAACCGGGCTTGCCGGCCGAGGCGATGATGTTGGCGGCCGCCCGCAGCATCACCGGCTCGATACGCTCGGCTTCGCAGCCCACCAGTTCCGCGGCCAGTTCCGGCAGGTCGGCGCACAGGCGCAGCTGGCCAGCGATCCTTTGCAGGGCGTAGCTTTCCTCAAGGCCCGGATCGTTGGCCACCACGCCCACCAGCAGCGAAAGCGCGGTTTCCAGCTTGTCGGCCCGGGCCTTGGCCTCGCGCGCCTGGTCGAGCAGCAGGCGCGCGCTGGAATCCATCGCCTCCAGCGTGTCGGCCAGTTTTTCCGGGGACAGGCCCATCAGCATTTCGGGGCGGAGCATCGCGTTCACCGTGCAGTCCATCGAGTGTTCTGCTGCGTTGAACGGTCGCACCCCGTCGGGCTGGGCGGTGAAAATGAGACAGGAACGAGAAAGGCCGCCCGCGTCGGCGTGACGCGGGCGGCCCCGGCTCGAAACCTTAGGCGTTCAGTGGACGGCTTACGCCGCCGCGCCGAACGACAGGCCCTCGTAGCGGCGCAGATGGTGATCCACCGAACCGAACAGGCCCTCGATGATCGTGCCCCGCTTGAAGTAGTGGCCGATGGCCAGCTCGTCGGTCATGCCCATGCCGCCGTGGATCTGGATGGCGTTCTGGCCGACGAACTTGAGCGCGCGGCCGATGCGCACCTTGGCGGCCGACACCGCCTTGGCGCGTTCGGCGTCGCTTTCATCGAGCTTGATGGTGGCCATGTAGGTCATCGACACCGACTGCTCCAGCTCGATGAACATGTCGACCATGCGGTGCTGCAGCACCTGGAAGTCGGCGATCGCGCGGCCGAACTGCTTGCGTTGCTTGGCGTAGTCCAGAGTGCCCTCGTGCAGCTTGCGCAGCACGCCCACGCCTTCGGCCAGGCTGGCGGCGGTGGCTTCGTCGATCACCTTCTCGACCAGCGGCAGGCCGCCGCCTTCATGGCCGACGAGGGCGTCGGCCGGGATCGAGACGTTCTCGAAATAGACCTCCGAGGCGCGCCCGCCGTCGACCGTCGGATAGTCGCGGGTGACCACGCCCGGCAGGCTCTTGTCGATCAGGAACACCGACACGCCCGAGGCCTCGCGCTGGGAGCCGCCGGTGCGGGCGGTGACCACCAGGTGGCTGGCGAACGGCGCGCCGACCACCACGGCCTTGTGGCCGTTGAGGATCCAGCCCGAGCCGTCCTTCTTGGCGGTCGTCTTCAGGTCGCTCCAGGTGTAGCGCCCCTGGGGTTCGGCATAGGCGAAGGCGATGGTGGTGGTTCCGGCCACGACGCCCTCGATCACCGAGGCGGCGTTCGCATAGCCCGAGTGTTTCATGAAGCCGCCGCCGATGACGACCGTGCCCAGATAGGGCTCGATGACCAGCGCTTTGCCGAACTCTTCCATGATGATCATGTTGTCGATCGCGCCGCCGCCCAGGCCGCCAAGCTCCTCGCTGAACGAGGCGCCCAGGATGCCAAGCTCTTCGGCGAAGGCCTGCCAGTAGTCGGCGCGCCAGCCGGCGTCCGAGGCGACGATCTTGCGGCGGGTTTCGAAGTCGTACTTGTCCTGCAAGAAGCTCGCGACCGTGTCGCGGACCATCGACTGCTCTTCGGTGAAGTTGAAGTCCATCCCTGAAGTCCCTTGTTCTCAAGGCTCCGAGGCCGCGTTTCGCCAGGCCTGCCAGGAGCGCATCGGATTGATTTTGCGAAGCGCCCTCCCCGTTTCCAGGGAGGGCGGAGGCTTAGGTCAGAGCCCCAGCACCATCTTGGCGATGATGTTGCGCTGGATTTCGTTGGAGCCGCCGTAGATCGAGGTCTTGCGGACGTTGAAATAGGTCGGCGCGGCGCGGTGGGTGAAATCCGGGCCGATCGGATGGGCGTTGTCGCCGTCCTTCGGGAAGCCCCGGAAATAGGGCGCGCCATAGTGGCCGGCCGCCTCCAGGGCCAGTTCGGTGATCCGCTGCTGGATCTCGGTGCCCTTGATCTTCAGGACGCTGGATTCGGGACCGGGGCCCTTGCCCGCCGCTTCGCCGGCCAGGGTGCGCAGCTCGGTGTACTCCAGGGCGGCAAGGTCGATCTCCAGCTCGGCGATCTTGCGCTTGAACATCGGGTCGCGGATCAGCGCGTCGCCATCGTCCGACAGCTCGGTCGAGGCGATCTGGCGGATGCGCTCGATGCCGCGCTTGGAGCGCGCGACGCCGGCGATGCCCGAGCGTTCGTGGGCCAGCAGGAACTTGGCGCAGGTCCAGCCCTTGTTCTCGTCGAAGATGCGGTTCTCGACCGGCACCTTGACGTTCTCGAGCCAGACCTCGTTGACCTCGTGCTCGCCGCCCAGGGTGATGATCGGCCGCACGGTCACGCCGGGCGACTTCATGTCGATCAGCAGGAACGAGATGCCCTCCTGGATCTTGGCGTTCGGATCGGTGCGAACCAGGCAGAAGATCCAGTCGCCGTGCTGGGCCAGCGTGGTCCAGGTCTTCTGGCCGTTGACCAGGTAGTATTCCTTGCCGTCGTCGCCGGTGAAGCGTTCGGCCTTGGTCTTCAGGCTGGCCAGGTCCGAGCCGGCGCCCGGCTCGCTATAGCCTTGCGACCACCAGATCTCGCCCGACAGGGTCGGCGGCAGGAAGCGTTCCTTCTGCTCGGGCGTGCCGAAGGTGTAGATCACCGGTCCGACCATGTTGATGCCGAACGGCAGGATCGGCACGCAGTCGGCGCGGGCGGTCTCTTCCGACCAGATGTAGCGCTGCACCGAGGTCCAGCCCGGGCCGCCGTACTTCTGCGGCCAGGCCGGCGCGACCCAGCCCTTGTCGGCCAGGGTGCGATGCCAGGAGAGGAAGTCCTCCTTGGACATCTCCTCGCCCTCTTCCTGGCGCTCGCGCAGGCCTTCCGGATAGTTCTGCGCGATGAAGGCGCGAACCTCGTCGCGGAAGGCCAGGTCTTCGGGCGAAAAATCGAGGTTCATAGCGCGCTCCCGAACAGGCCGGCTGAGCCGGCGTCTTGTTGTTTCGGGAGGATGATAGGGGTCGAACGAGCGTTTGGAAAGATGACGCGAAGGTCAACGTAAACGTCGTTCACCCATCACGGTCAGCGAACCTCGCAGGCCAGCCGCACCAGGGCCAGGGCCGACACGCCGCCCACGCCCTCCTCGTCCTCGATCTCCAGCGAGACCAGGGGCGTCTTGCCCAGCGCCGCCAGCAGGCGGCCATGGCMGGCTCCGCCGACGTGGGCGGCGACGGCGTGGGCGATCAGGTCGGGATCGATCGCGTGCAGGACGGCGGCGGCGGCGGTCGCGGCGTAGCCGTCGAGCAGCACCGGGATCTTCTGCACCCGGGCGGCCAGGATGGCTCCGGCCACGGCGGCGGTCTCGCGGCCGCCCAGCTGGCGCAGAACTTCCAGCGGATCGGAAAGATCGCCCTCGCCGCGCGCACGCTCCACGGCGGCGGCGACATCGGCGACGGCCTCGCCGACGGCCCAGTCCGAAGCCTCGCCGCCCAGCAGCGCCAGGGCGATGGCGGCCGCGTCGCGATGGGCCTCGGCGGCGATGACGCCGGGGATCAGCAGGTCGGGCTGCTTGGCCAGGGCCTCCATGCCGAAGGCCATGGTGGCGGCGCATTCCTTTTCGCTCATCGAGGCCTTCTGGCGCGCATCCGGCGTCGGGCGGTCGATGGCCAGGTCGAAGGCTTCCAGGCCCGCGCCCTGCGAGCCGGCCATGCGGCTGACCGAGGCGCCGCCGGCGGCGATGGTCTCGAGACGGTCACGGGCATAGCCGCGCGGACCAACGCCCTGCCGGGCCCCCGCGTAGAGAGCGACCACGGGACGGTTGACCGAGGGCGGCGTGCGGCCGGTCCAGGCCGTGAGCCAGGCCGAGATCTCGGCAAGCCGGCCGCCATCGGCCGGCGGTACGAAAACGCCCGGCGCCGGAAGATCGGCGGCCAGGCGGCGGATGTCGGCGAAGGGCGAAGCGGCGGCGGAAGCGGTCATGGCCGCCGACTTAAGCCAGTCCGCGCCCGATGCAAGCGCATAGGACGCGGAACCTGCTCGAAGAGACGGCCCGCAGGCCGCCTCCCGTATGGATCAGCTGGCGGTCAGGCCCTTGCAGGTCACGTCGCGCTCTTCGATCAGGGCGGCCTTGGCCGTCTCGTCGGCCTTCGAAGCCGCGCGCTTGGCGTCGTTGCGGGCCGCGTCGGCGCGGTCGGAGGTGTAGGTGTGGCGACCGGCGCGCTGGTCCTTGATCACCTGCTTCAGCGCCGCCGGATCGGCCTCGCCCAGGGTCTTGGCCTCGGTCAGACCCAGGCAGCGGTTGGCCTGGATGAACTGGGCGTCGGTCAGGCGCTCGGCGGCGAGAGCCGGAGCGGCGACGGCGGCGATCGAGGCGGCGGCGAACAGGACAGTGGCGATACGCATGGTGGTTC
Source organism: Caulobacter sp. 10L414 (assembly GCF_056395525.1). Lineage (NCBI taxonomy): Bacteria > Pseudomonadati > Pseudomonadota > Alphaproteobacteria > Caulobacterales > Caulobacteraceae > Caulobacter > Caulobacter sp. 10L414. Next base: position 65,879 of record NZ_JBFTJR010000017.1, on the reverse strand, counting down.
CCTCTTGATTGAAAAATCTGGACACAGAGCCGCATCGCGTCTGGCGACTTGCGCCGGACGCCGCGGATGGCGAAATTCGGTCATGACTTCAGAAACCCGCCCGCCTCGCCCAATCGTCACGCCTTGCGTCAAGGTGTGCGCCGTGGATGGTGCGTCCGGCTTCTGCCTCGGTTGCCGGCGGACCCTGCAGGAGATCGCCGGCTGGTCGCGCTACAGCGACGAAGAGCGTGCGGCGATCATGGCCGCCCTGCCCCTTCGCCCCGATCCGATGGAAAGCCTGATGGCCGCCCAGCCGGGTGCGCGCGGTTGATTGAACTTCAGGTTCTCAAAAGCATTCCCTGGCTTTGCATCTAAGTTCTCCCCGAAGCGTCCATTCGACGAAGAGGAAGATGCCGCCCTCAGCTGCAGCTTTGAAGTTAAATCCAGTCCATGAACTTTATTACACATTGGCCAGCCAATGTTACGACGAGTTAATTGGAAAGATGGTCAGGACATTGTTAACCAAGTAAATTCGTCGCCAGATTCACCGCTTGCAAACGCCTTGCCGCCTAAGGTGCGAGGCAAGGGTCGTAGAAACGACCACAAAGCCTGCAAGGCGGGGTGTCTTCGATGTTCAAGTTCACGGCGATCGCGATTGTCGGTGCGCTGTCTGCGGTGGGCGCGGCAAAGGCCGTGACCTCGCTGGACAGCACGCTCCGTCAATCCCCGCGCACCGTCCCCGCCACCGCGGCGGCCGCCACGCTCGGCGACGCGGGCGGAGCCGGCGCCGCGCAACTGACCAAGGGTCCCGACGGTCATTTCTGGGCCGAGGCCAAGGTCGACGGCCGCGCCGTTCGCTTTCTCGTCGACACCGGCGCCACCGCCGTCTCTCTCAGCAAGGCCGACGCCCAGCGCCTGGGCATCGACGTCAGCAAGCTGAACTACGAATACGACGTCGTTACCGCCGATGGCCGCACGCGCGCGGCCTCGGTGAAGCTGGGCAGCGTGGCGATCGCCGGCGCCAAGGTGGCCAATGTCGACGCCCTGGTCATCGAGAGCGGTCTGGAGACCTCGCTGCTGGGCATGAGCTATCTGGGCCGCCTGTCGCGGTTCGAGGCCACCCCGCGGTCGCTGATCCTCCACCCCTGAGGCCGACCGGGCGCATGATCGCCCGGAATTCTTGCACGATCCTGCAAGAGCGCTTCCGCCCGCATGGGCGCCGGCGCGAGTTTGCGCTAACCTAGCGTCATGCTCATCAACTCAGCGCTAGCTCAGGCTGGCTGCCCTCGCCATCCCGCTCTGGCCGAGGCGATTGAACGATCCGTCACGACCGACGGCGTTCACCCGACCGCGATCGGCGGCATGTGGCTGGCACGCATGTCGCAGCCGAGCCCGCCGGTCCATGGCGTCCACGAGGCCGCCGTCTGCATCATCGCCCAGGGTCGCAAGCAGGTGATGCTGGGCGAGGAAGTCTACATCTACGACCACGCCCGCTTTCTCGTCGTGTCGGTCGACGTGCCCGTCGTCGGCCAGGTCATCGAGGCCAGCTCGGACGCGCCCTATCTCTGCGTCCGCCTCGACATCGATCCGCGCCGGCTGAACGAGCTGATCCTCGAGATCGACCCGGGCCCCGTCCGCAACGCGCCCGCGCCCAGCCTCGCGCTCGGCGCCACCACGCCCGAGCTGTTCGACGCCATCGTGCGGCTGGTGCGGCTGCTGGAGACGCCGGCCGACATTCCGGTGCTGGCGCCGCTGATCCAGCGCGAAATCCTCTATCGCCTGCTGCGCACCGACCAGGGGCCGCGCCTGCGCGAGATCGCCGCCTGCGAAAGCCGCCTGGGGCAGGTCTCGCGCGCCATTCACTGGTTGAAGGCCAACTATCAGCGCCCGTTCCGCATGGAGACGCTGGCGGCCGAGGCGCGGATGAGCCCCTCGGCGCTGCACCAGCACTTCAAGGCGATCACGGCGATGAGCCCGCTGCAGTACCAGAAGCAGTTGCGCCTGCAGGAAGCGCGGCGGCTGATCCTGGCCCAGGGCCTGGACGCCGCCACGGCCGGCCACAATGTCGGCTACGACAGCCCCTCGCAGTTCAGCCGCGAGTACAGCCGCCTGTTCGGGGCGCCGCCGCTGCGTGACGCCACGCGGCTGCGCACCCGGCCCGAGCTCGTCAGGACTGCGTGACCACGTCCCCTTCCTGGGAAGCGGCGGGCGCGACGCCCGCGGCGGCGTCGTAGGCGGCCTGGTCGAGAATACCTTCCTGCTTGGCCACCAGCGTGGGCACCAAGGCCTGGCCGGCGACGTTCACCGCCGTGCGGCCCATGTCGAGGATCGGGTCGATGGCCAGCAGCAGGCCCGCGCCCTCGAGCGGCAGGCCCAGAGTCGACAGGGTCAGGGTCAGCATGACCGTGGCGCCGGTCAGGCCGGCGGTGGCCGCCGAGCCCAGCACCGAGACCGCGACGATCAGGGCGTAGTCCGTCAGCTCCAGCGGCAGGTGGTAGAACTGGGCGATGAAGATCGCCGACAGGGCCGGATAGATCGCCGCGCAGCCGTCCATCTTGGTCGTCGCGCCCAGCGGCACGGCGAAGGCGGCATAGGCCCGCGGCACGCCCAGGCCGCCTTCCGTGACCGTCTCGGTCACCGGCAGGGTGCCGATCGACGAGCGCGACACGAAGGCCAGCTGGATGGCCGGCCAGGCGCTGGCGAAGAACTTCAGCGGATTGAGGCCATGCGCGGTCAGCAGGATCGGGTAGACCACGAACAGCACGAGCGCGAGGCCCAGATAGATCGCGCCGGTGAAGGCGCCTAGCTGGCCCAGCGTGGTCCAGCCGTACTGCGCCACGGCGTTGCCCAGCAGGCCGACCGTGCCGATCGGCGTCAGGCGGATCACCCAGCTCAGCACCTTGCGCACGACCGCCAGGGCCGAGGCGTTGAAGGCCAGGAAGCCCTCGCCGGCCGGACCGACGCGCAGGGCGGCGATGCCGGCCGCCAGGGCGATGACCAGGATCTGCAGCACGTTGAACGACAGCGAGGTGCTGGCGCCGGCCTCGCCGACCTTGGTCGAGGCGTTCAGGCCCAGGATGTTGGACGGCACCAGGCTGGTCAGGAAGTCGAGCCACGAGCCGTTGGTGCGCGGCGCGGCTGCGGTGGCCACGTCGAGGGCCGCATGGGCGCCCGGCTGCAGGGTGACGCCCAGGGTGATGCCGATGGCTACGGCGATCAGGGCGGTGATCCCGAACCACAGCAGCGTCTTCCAGACCAGCCGCGCGGCGTTCTGCAGCTCGCGCAGGTTGGCGATGCTGGCCACGATGGCGGTGAAGACCAGCGGCGGCACCAGCACCCGCAGCAGCTGGATGAAGATCGAGCCGACCTGGTGCAGCGCCTCGGCCAGGGCGTGTCCCGCCTGACCCTCGTCGACGCCGAGCCGGCGGGCCAGCAGGCCCAGCGCCAGGCCGACGACCATGCCGACGAGCACCTGCACGCCGAAGCCGCTGATGAAGCGGCTGGAAGGGGCTGTCGCCTGGGCCATGGGTCGTTCCTGCTCACATTCGGCGGTGATCAGCCGCCGTTCAACTCAAGAAGCACGCAAAGCCCGGCGACGACACGCACCACCAAGCTTCGAAACTGGAAATTCCTGCTCGCGCATATGAGCGCGGCGGTCGAACCAGTTTTTGTGCGATCCGGCGCCAGCCAAACTTAAAGCTCCACTGCTCCGATGGGAATTAAGGGCGGCGGCGTGTCACATGGTAAACGCGCCCCCGGCTCCCTAGGGTGCCCCTCGCCCCTCCCCGTCTCGACTTTCCGGAGCCGCCATGAGCCTCTCCTTCCTGTTCGGCGCGATCATCGGATCCGGCCTGTTCATCCTGCTCGGCCGCGGCCCGGTGGAAAAGCTGCTGGCGGTGATCCAGGAGCGCGTCGGCAAGCGCTGAGAAGTTCCAAGCGACGCCGGCTGATATTCGCCGCCGATACACGCGATCGTGTCGGAACGAAGTCTTGGGAAGCRCCTTTCCTCTGCATCAGACGCGCCAAGGCGCGCCAGGAAATGTTCAGGAGGCGCTCATGTCCATTCTCGCCTGGATCGTTCTGGGTCTCGTGGCCGGCTTCATCGCCAGCAAGCTCGTTAGCCGCAGCGGCGGCAGCCTGCTCGTCGATCTGGTGCTCGGCATCGTCGGCGCTCTGGTCGGCGGTTTCGTGTTCAACCAGTTCGGAGCCTCGGGCGTATCGGGCTTCAACCTCTACAGCCTGCTGGTGGCCACGGTCGGGGCGGTGATCGTCCTGGCCATCTATCACCTGCTGGCGGGCCGTCGCGCCTTGTAGTCAAGGCGACGCACCGAACGAAAAAACGCCTTCGGCCCCACCGCCGGAGGCGTTTTCTTTTGCGCCGACTAGCGCGATGTCCACCGGTGTCATACTCCTGGCGAAAACAGGTCGGGAGGACCACCCTTGGCTCACTACAGTCTGTTCGGGCGACTGGCCCTGGCCGCCACCGCGCTGACCGCCCTGATCGGCGCCGCCCCGCTGCGGCTGACGGTGGCCACGGACGGCAAGGCCGACCACAGGACGCTGCAGGCCGCCATCGACGCCCTGCCCGACACTGGCGGCGAGATCGCCATCGCGCCCGGGACCTATCGCGAGAAGCTGTCCGTGGCTCGGGGCGGCGTGCGCCTGGTCGGCAAGGGCAAGCGGCCGCAGGACGTGGTGCTCGTCTACGGCGACGCCTCGGCGACCGTCGGCGGCACGCTGAAATCCTCTTCGGTGACGGTGTCGGGCGATGATTTCCTGGCCCGCAACCTGACCATCCAGAACGACTACCACCTCCACAACGACAAGCCCTCGCAGGCCGTCGCCCTGGCTCTGATGGGCGACCGGGCCCAGCTCTACAAGGTGCGCCTGTTGGGCGCGCAGGACACGCTCTACGCCGCCAGCCGCAAGGGCAAGCCGCCCAGCCGGCAGTACTTCCGCGACTGCTACGTCGAGGGCCACGTCGACTTCATCTTCGGCGACAGCAAGGCCGTGTTCGACCGCTGCACCATCCACGGCATCGCCAACGGCACGGTGATGATCACCGCCCAGAGCAAGAGCAGCCCCGAGCAGGACAGCGGCTACGTCTTCGACCGCTGCACGATCACCGCCGACCCGAAGGTGGGCGAGCTCTGGTTCGGGCGCGCCTGGCGTCCCTACGCCAGCGTGGTCTTCCTGCGGACCAGGATCGACGCCGACCTGCAGCCCAAGGGGTGGCGGGAATGGACGCCGGGCAAGACCGACACCTTCAGGACGGCCTATTACGCCGAGTACGCCTCGACCGGCCGCGGGGCGAACCCCGCCGCGCGCGAGCCGACCGCCCATGCTCTCGACGCAAAAACGGCGGAGCGCTGGGCGCCCCGCCGCTTTCTCTCTGGGCCGGACGGTTGGACGCCCGGCCGGTTCTAGAAAGGCCTCACTCGGCCGGAGCCGTGGCCAGTTCGTCCTGGGTGAACAGCGCCGGCGCAGGCTTGCGGGCCGACCAGCCGAAGGCGGCGATGACCAGGTAGCAGACCGCCGGCAGCAGGAAGGCCAGGCCGAGCCCGAAGTGGTCGCCAAGCCAGCCGGTCGCCGGCGGGATCAGGGCGCCGCCGACGATGGCCATGCACAGCAGGCCCGAGGCCTGGGGCGTGCGGTGGCCCATGCCCTCGATGCCCAGGGTGAAGATGGTCGGGAACATGATCGAGTTGAAGAAACCGATGGCGATCAGGGCGTAGCCGGCCTGCGGGCCGACGCTGAAGGCCGAGACCAGGATCAGCACGATGGCGGCCAGCGAGGCGACGGTCAGCACCTTGCCGGGCGAGACCTTGGCCAGGATGAACGAGCCGAAGAAACGGCCGATCGTGGCGCCGCCCCAGTACCAGGCGACCATGCTGCCGGCCTTGGCCAGCGTCAGGCCCATGGTGTTGGACTGGGTCAGGTAGGTGGTCATGTAGGTGCCGATCGCCACCTCGGCGCCGACATAGACGAAGATGCACAGCACGGCGAAGGCCAGGCGCGGATACTTCAGCATGCCCAGCATCTCGCCGACGCCGACGGCCTTCTCGGCGCGCGGGGCGGCGGGGTTCTTGCGCAGCAGCCAGAACAGCACGGCCAGAGCCAGCAGCACGGCGGCGATGATCAGGTAGGGCGTCTGCACTGCCTGGGCCTGGGTGTGGCGCACGACGGCCAGCTGGGCGGCGGTCAGGGTGGCCGGATCCGGGGCCTTCTCGATGTGGCTGAGGATCAGCGTCGCGCCGACGAAGGGCGCCAGGAAGGTGCCGACCGAATTGAGGAACTGGGCGAAGGTCAGGCGGGCCGAGGCGGTCTCGCTCTTGCCCAGGATGGCGACCAGCGGGTTGGCGGCCACCTGCAGGATGGTGATGCCCGAGGCCAGCACGAACAGCGCGGCGAGGAAGCCCTCGTAGACGCCTGCGTTGGCGGCCGGGGCGAACATCAGGCAGCCGATCATCATGATCAGCAGGCCGACCACGACGGTGCGCAGATAGCCGACCTTGGCCAGCAGGAAGCTCGCCGGCAGCGAAACGACGGCATAGCCGATGAAGAAGGCGAACTGGGTCAGGCCGGTCTCGAAGTTGCTCAGCGAGAACAGCGACTTCAGCGCCGGAGCCACGAGGTCGACCAGACAGGTCGAGAAGCCCCAGGCGAAGAAAAGAAGAATCACGAAGGGCAGCAGCGCCTGCCCTTTTCCACTCGCAACGCCGCTCGCCGGCGACGCGCCGCCCATGCCTGCCATCTCTGTTTCACTCCCCTGTCCGTCTTTCGCGGGACGGCGTAGTCACTCCGAACGTGACAACGTTGTCAACCTCAAGACCGCTTCACTCCCCATTGAGACCGGTATCAACCGGAACCGCGAACCGGTCCCGCCGTTCAGATTTCGGCTGGGAGAACGGGCATGTCGACGATCGTCGTGGTGATTGCGTGCGGGGTCGTGGCCATGGTCGCCGCCATCGCCCTGGCCGACGCGTTCGTCCACCTGGCCTGCTGGAGCGCCCGGGGCCTGAAGCGTCGGGAGTAGGCTCGGGTGTGTCAGGACCCTCACCCTAAGAGGGGAGGATCTGAGCCTGAGATGCTCCCCTCTGGGGGAGCTGTCGCGGAGCGACTGAGGGGGCGGCGCAGGCACAAGTTCCCAGGCTGCCCCGTCCACAAATCCGTCCGATCCCCGGATGAGGAAGATCCGGAGCGGCTAGGCGGCGATGCGGCTGGGGGCGATCACGCGGTTCAGGACGCAGGCGGCGGCCGACAGGCCGGTGCGGATCGACTGGTCCTCGGCGCTGTCGCCATGGACGCCGGCGCGGCCGGCCAGGTRCAGGCCGGCGAAGTGCAGGCGCAGGTCCAGGCCGATCATCTTCAGGTGCTCGTCGCAGGCCTCGTCGTGGATCGGGTGGACCTTGCGCTGGCGCACCACCTGGGCGTCGCGGACCGGGCCGGCGGCGATCAGGCCAAGGCGGCGGGCCTCGACCTGCGCCTGGGCGATGAGGGCCTCGTCGTCGGCGGTCCAGAGGGCGTCGCCCTCGAAGCAGTAGTAGTCGAGGGCCAGGGCCTCGCCTTCCAGCGCGCGAGCCCGCGCGGCCTTGATCGACGCGCCGTGGATCTCGGCCAGGGCCGGCGCGCGGCGGCGGCCGGGCGCAGCCGCGAAGGCGACCGTCACCTGGTCGCGATACATCAGCTCGCAGGCGTGGAAGAGACTGATCGGGGTCGGGGTCAGCGCGCCCATCAGTTCGCGCAGCGGCATGGTCGAGATCACCTGGTCGGCGGTGAAGATCTCTTCACGGCCGTCGGGCGTGATGGCCGACACGGTCCAGACGCCGCTGGCGCGGTCGCGGCGCAGGCCGCTGACTAGGCGCTCGAGACGGATTTCGCCGCCCGCCTGGCCGATGGCCTCGGCGCAGGCCTTCCAGAGCTGGCCGGTGCCCAGACGCGGCCGCACCCCTGCCTCGGAGCGGAAGCTCGGGCAGGCCGGCTGGGCGGGCGTTTCCTCAGGGCGCAGCGCCCACAGCTTTTCGGCATAGGCGCTGAGGCGACGCGCCACGCGGCGCCCGAAGCGGCGGGTCAGCCACTCGCCCAGAGTCTTGGAATTGGCGATCGGACGAAGCTTGGCGCTGATCAGGGCGCCCAGCGCCGCGCCCCTCTGGCTGCGGGCCCCGCCCTCGCCTTCCAGGCGCAGGGCGCTGGGGGCGATGTCGAGCTCGTCGGGCAGCAGCGCGGTCCAGAAGGCGCGAATGGCCGGATCGGCCGAGGACAGGCGGCGGCCCGAGACGTCCAGCCGGAAGCCGTCGAAGGACAGCGTGCGCGCCGCGCCGCCGACGCAGCCCTGCGCCTCCAGCACCGTGACCGTCCGGCCGGCGCGGGCCAGGGCGTGAGCCGCCGAAAGCCCGGCAGGCCCGGCCCCGATCACCAGCGTCTCGACGTGTTCGCCCATGTTCCGCTCCCCGAATTCAGGCTTCGAGGATCGGCCGACAAGGTTAAGAACGTGGTTCAGAATTGGCGTTCCCAAGACCAAAGCGCGGCCTTGGGACGCTATGTCGCGGGCCTGTTCCGATCAGGCCAGCTGGTCGCCGACCGGCAGGCTGCGGATGCGCTTGCCGGTGGCCGCGAAGATGGCGTTGCAGAGCGCCGCCGGGGCCGGCGGCAGCACCGGTTCGCCCAGCCCCGTCGGGCGATTGTCGCTGAGCAGGTAGTGCACTTCGATCGGCGGGGTCTGGCTCATCCGCAGCAGCGGGAAGTCGCCGAAATTGCTTTCGACCGCCGCGCCGTTCTCGAAGGTGATCTTCTGGTGCAGCGTGCTGCCGATGGCGTCGAGGATCGAGCCCTGCACCTGATGATCGGCGCCGGTGGGGTTGATGATCTGGCGGCCGACGTCGGCGGCGACCCAGGCCTTCTCGACCTTGACCTCGCCCTTGGCGACCGACACCTCCATGACCACGGCCACGTAGCCCAGGTGGCTGAAGTGGCAGGCGACGCCAAGGCCCCGGCCCTTGGGCAGCTTGCGGCCCCAGCCGGACTTCTCGGCGACCAGATCGAGCACCCCGCGCATGCGGCCGGTGTGGAAGCTGTCGTTCTGGCCCTCCGGACCGATCAGGCGCGGCTCGCCCAAAAGCTTGCGGCGGAACTCGACCGGGTCGGTCTTGGCCGCCAGGGCCACCTCGTCGGTGAACGACTGGATGACGAAGCCGAAGGCGTTGTTGCCCGGCGCCCGCAACGGTCCGGTGGGAATGCCCAGCGGCATCACCGACACCTCGTGCAGGTAGTTGGGCACGGCGCCGGCCGGGAACTGGGTGGAGTTCATGCCGCCCGAACGCACGAAGGTCTCGCCCTCGCCGAAGCTGACGAAGTGGTCGCGCCAGGCGACGAGCTCGCCATTGGCGTCGAGGCCGGCGGTGAAGTTGTGCCAGCCGCCGGGGCGGTAGAAATCGTGCTGGATGTCGTCCTCGCGCGTCCAGATCAGCTGGACGGGCGCATCGACCTTGCTGGCGATGAATGCGGCCTCGACCATGTAGTCGTTGATCAGGCGCCGGCCAAAGCCGCCGCCGCAGCGAACCAGGTGGATGGTCACGTTCTCGGGCGGCACGTTCAGGGTCTTGGCGACCAGGGCGCGGCCGGGCTCGGGGTTCTGGGTCGGGGCCCAGATCTCGACCTTGCCGTCCTTGACCCGGGCCGTGCAGTTCTGCGGTTCCAGCGGCGCGTGCGCGATGAAGGGATAGTCGTAGGCGGCGCTGACGACCTTGGCCGCGCCTTTCAGGGCGGCGGTGACGTCGCCATCGGCGCGGGCCACCCGCTGGGCGCCGGTCTTGGCGAATTCGGCGGCCTTGGCGGCCAGCGAGGCGGTGCTCTGGGCGCTGGTCGGGTGATCGGCCCAGGCGACATCCAGGGCGTTGCGGCCCCTGCGGGCCGCCCACCAGCTGTCGGCGACCACGGCGACGCCGGGCAGCAGGCCGTCCAGCGCCGTGCCGCCCTCGACCACGAAGGCGTCGCGCACGCCCTTGACGGCCTTGGCGGCGGCGAGGTCGGCCGAGGCGACCTTGGCCGCGTAGGTCGGGGCCTTGAGGAAGGTGGCGTAGACCATCCCCGGCAGGCGCACGTCGATCCCGAACAGCGGCTTGCCGGTGACGATGGCGTCGGTGTCGGTCTGGACGTGGCTCTTGCCGATGATGCGGAAGGCCTTGGGATCCTTCAGAGCCAAGGTCTTGGGATCGGGCGGAGCGATGGCGGCGGCGGCCTGGGCCAGGTCGCCATAGGCCAGCTTGCGGCCGCTGGCGGCGTGGACGACCAAGCCCGGCTCGGTGGTCAGTTCGGCGGTCGGGACGTTCAGCTTCGCCGCGGCGGCCTGGATCAGCATCCAGCGGCCCGCGGCCCCGACCCGGCGCATGCCGTCCCACTCCAGGGTGGTGGCCATCGAGCCGCCGGCGACCTGGCGGCCATAGACCTTGGTGTCGGCCAGGGCCTGCTCGACGATCACGTCCTCCCAGGCCACGTCGAGCTCTTCGGCGATGATCATCGGCAGGGCCGTGCGCATCCCCTGCCCGACCTCGGGGATCTTCGAGGCGATGGTCGCCTTGCCGTCGGGCGAGACCTTCAGATAGGCGCTGAGCGTGGCCGGTCCGGCGGCCTGAGCCTCGCCCTCGATGTCGAACGACAGCAGGAGTCCCCCGCCGACGGCGGTCGACGAGGCCAGGAACAGGCGGCGCGAGAGGACGGGAGCGTTCATGACCTCAGGCCTCCGCCTGGCCGGAGGCCGACTTGATGGCCTTGCGGATCCGCGGATAGGTCGCGCAGCGGCAGAGGTTGCCGTCCATCGCCTCGTCGATCTGGCTGTCCGTCGGCTTGGGCGTCGCCGTCAGCAGCGCGGTCGCCGACATGATCTGGCCGGCCTGGCAGTAGCCGCACTGGGGCACGTCGAGGCTTTTCCAGGCCTGCTGCACCTTGGCGCCGACCGGATTGGCGGCGACGCCCTCGATGGTGGTCACGGCCTTGGTCCCGACCCGCGACACCGGCGTCACGCAGGCGCGCACCGGCGCGCCGTCCAGATGCACCGTGCAGGCTCCGCATTGGGCGACGCCGCAGCCGTACTTGGTTCCCACCAGGTTCAGCAGGTCGCGCAGCACCCACAGCAAGGGCGTGCTGGGCTCGGTGTCGACCGTATGGGGCAATCCGTTGACCGTCAGGGTGTAGGCCATGCGCGCGACTCCGGGAGGTGGAGCGTCATCTTGCCGCAAGCTGCGCAACCTGCCGAGCGCCATGCGCCTCACCCCCGGCCAGAGCAGCGATTTGTCACAAAAGTTTCACACGGGGCTTGAAAGCCCGGCGCTTCCGTGGTTCCGGTCCGCCCAATGCGCGGATGCTCCCGGTACGGACGTCCGCGTTTTTCGTTCCGCCGCTTCGAACAGAGGATGAAGCGACATGCTGGGTTTGTTCCGGGCGATCATGCCCAAGGAAGACCGGTTCTTCGACCTTTTCTCCCAGCACGCCGCGACGCTGGTCGCCGGCTCCAAGGCGCTCAGCGACCTGATGAGCGGCGCCGACAGCATCGAGGCCGCCACCGCTCGGGTGAACCAGCACGAGGAAGAGGCCGACGAGGTCACCCGCCAGGTGATGCAGGCCGTCCGCCGCAGCTTCATCACGCCCTTCGACCGTAGCGACATCCAGGACCTGACGACGTCGCTGGACGACGCCATCGACCAGATGCGCAAGACCGCCAAGGTGGTCAGCCTGTTCGAGGTCACGACCTTCGAGCCGCAGATGAAGGCGATGGCGCAGATCATCGTCCAGGCCGCCGACCTGACCGCCGAGGCCGTGTCTCTGCTGCCCAAGATGCGCCACAACGCCCAGCGCCTCAGCGACCTGGCCGTCAAGATCACCCAGATCGAGGAACAGGCCGACCAGATGTACGACATCGGTCGCAAGGAGCTGTTCCTGGCCCACCGCGACAAGGATCCGATGGCCTTCATCGTGGGCATCGACATCTACAGCCACCTGGAAAAGGTCGTCGACCGCTTCGAGGACGTGGCCAACCGCATCAGCGGCATCGTGGTCGAGCAGGTCTAAAGAGCCCGCGCCGTGGACCCCACGCTTCTCATCCTGGTGTTCCTGGTCGTCGTCGCCCTGGCGTTCGACTTCCTGAACGGGCTGCACGACGCGGCCAACTCGATCGCCACCATCGTCTCCACCCGCGTGCTTTCGGCCAAGTGGGCGGTGATCTGGGCGGCGTTCTTCAACTTCATCGCCTTTCTGTTCGTGGGGCTGGGCGTGGCCAAGACGGTCGGCTCGGGCATCATCGACCCGCACATCATCAGCGATCGCCTGATCTTCGCGGCGCTGATGGGCGCGATCAGCTGGAACCTGATCACCTGGTGGCTGGCGATCCCCTCCTCCAGCTCGCACGCCCTGATCGGCGCCCTGGTCGGCGCTTCGGTCGCCAAGGTCGGCGGCCTGGGCGCGGTGCAGTGGGCGGGCCTGGGCAAGACCGCCGCCGGCATCATCGTCTCGCCGACCGTCGGCTTCGCCCTGGCGCTGCTGCTGGTGCTGATCGTGTCGTGGACCTTCCTGAAGAGCTCGCCGTTCTGGGCCGACAAGGTGTTCCGCAAGCTCCAGTTCGTCTCGGCGGCCTTCTACTCGCTGGGCCACGGCGGCAACGACGCCCAGAAGACCATGGGCATCATCGCCGCCCTGCTGTTCGCCCACGGCGCCACGCACCAGCCGGGCCACATCCCGTTCTGGGTGGTGATCACCTGCCAGGCGGCCATGGGTCTTGGCACGCTGTTCGGCGGCTGGCGGATCGTGCACACCATGGGCAGCAAGATCACCCGCCTGACGCCGATGCAGGGCTTCTGCGCGGAGACCGGCGGCGCGATCACCTTGTTCCTTGCGACGCATCTGGGCGTTCCGGTATCGACGACTCACACGATTACCGGCGCTATTGTCGGCGTGGGCGCATCGCGGCGCGTTTCGGCCGTGCGCTGGGGTATCGCAAAGAGCATCGTGACGGCCTGGATCGTCACGCTCCCGGCGGCCGGGCTGATGGCCGTGGCGTTCTACTATCTCGGGTTCTGGATGCAGTGACGGACGGGACGGTCAAGCAGACCGGCGGGGCCAAGGGCGGCGGCAAGCGTCGCCAGGTCGCCGCCCTGCCCTGGCGCGCGCAAGGCGCCGGGCTCGAGGTCCTGCTCGTCTCCTCGCGCGAGACCCGCCGCTGGGTGATCCCCAAGGGCTGGCCGATGAAAGGCAAGCTCGACCACCAGGCCGCCGCCCAGGAAGCCTATGAAGAGGCCGGGCTCGACGGCGTGATCGTCGAGACCGCCTTCGGAGAGTACGAGTACCTCAAGCGCCTCAAGAGCGGCGCGGGGCGCCTGGTCAAGGTCGACGTCTTCCCGATGAAGGTCACCGGCGAGCATGCGACCTGGCCCGAGAAGGGCCAGCGCACCCTGCGCTGGATGACGCCGGTCGAGGCCGCGCTGGCGGTGCAGGAGCCCGAACTGCGCAGCCTGATCGCACGTTTCGCGCGTGTTGACCTGCCGCTCGACGAGCGCCCGCCGCTCGATCCGGCGCCGACGCCGGTGCGGGTGGCGCTGCAACGCCTGCGCCGACGGGTCACTGTCCTGTGGGGGCGCGCCCGCCGTCGGGGCTGATCACGGCTCGACAATCGCTTCGGTAGAGCATAATGTTCTCATTATGTTCACGCGAGGCGAGCCCATGCAGCTGTCCCTCTGTCTGGCCCGATCGCCGCTGGAAGACGCGCGCGACGTCCTGCTGGCCGCCTTCGGCCCCCAGCGCCCCAAGGCGCGGATGGACCCCGTCTCCCAGCTGGTGAAGTCTTCGATCAGCCACCGCACGCTGGACGCGGTGTCCTGGGCCGCGTTCCTGCGGCTGCAGGGCGCGTTCCGGACCTGGGAAGAGCTCGCCGCGGCCGGGCCCGAGCAGGTGCTGGCGCTGATCGCCGACGTCACCCATGCCGAGGACAAGGCCCGTCGCCTGCCGATCGCCCTGCGCATGATCCAGGACCGCATCGGCTGGCTGTCGCTGAGCCACCTGCGCAACCTCACCGTCGAGCAGGCCCGGCACGAACTGCGCGCCCTGCCCGGCGTCGGCCAGAAGGTCGCCGCCAGCGTTCTCAACTTCAGCACCCTGGCCATGCGCGATCTGGTGGTCGACAGCCACGTGCACCGCACGGCCCAGCGCCTGGGCCTGGTCGGCCCGGGCGACCCCACCCACAGCTATCACGCGCTGATGGCCCTGGCGCCCGAGGCCTGGAGCGCCGACGACCTGTTCGAGCTTCACTGCCTGATGAAGCACGGCCTGGGACAGCTGGTCTGCACCCACGATGCGCCGCAATGCGGGGCCTGCCCGATGAAGGCGCAATGCCGCCGCGTGGGCGTGGAGGGCGCGACGGTGCTGGCCTGGCGGCCACGGGGCTGAGGCGGTAAGCACGACCCATGAGCAAGCCAGCCGCGCCCGCCCTTCCCGACGCCGCCATGATGGTCGCGCCAGAGGCCTTGGCGCGGTTCTTGGAGACGGCGGACGCCTCGCTGCTGGATGGCGTGTTCTCCGGCGGCGACGTGACGATCCTCGAGAACTTCGCGCCGCACGTCTTCCTGGGCCAGCAAGGCCTGACGCAATGGCGGGCGATCATGACCCGCCATGTCGGCGCGATCGACGGGCTGAAGCACGCGTTCGAGGCGCCGCAGGACTTCGGTCTCGACGGCGACACTGTCCACTTCACCCTGCCCACCCGCTGGAGCGGCGTACGCGGCGGCAAGCCGTTCAAGGAGCTGGGCGGCTGGACCTTCGTGCAGGTGCGCGAGGCCGACGGCTGGCGGATCCGTTCCTACGGCTGGGCCGTCGTCAGCTTCGACTGGCTGGACTGACGGGATCGAGTCCTACCCCGCCAGTTCGGTGAAGGTCCGCGTGCCGATCGGATAGCGGCGCCAGTCGCCGTAGTCGAAGTGCCACCACTCTTCCGGATAGACCTCGAAGCCCTGGGCGACCATGGCCTCGCGCAGCATCCTGCGCAGGGCCCGCTGCCCGGCCGTTCCACCGGCGAAGTCGGCATAGGAGCGGGTCGACATCTCGTCGTAGCGGCTGGGCATCAGGACGACCTCGCCGGTTTTCAGGTCGTGCAGGGTCAGGTCGACGGCGCATCCGCGATTATGGCGCGAGCCCTTGGCCGGATCGGCCACGAAGACGCGGCTGGCCGGCGGCGTGGCCTCCCAGAACATCCAGGTCACGAACCACGGCCGATAGGCGTCGTGGATGGTCAAGCCCCAGCCCTGGGCCGCCAAGGCCTTGGCCGCACGGCCGACAGCCTCGGCGGCGGGGCGCTGCAGCCAGGCGGCCGAGCGCTCGTAGAGCTTCAGCCCCATGAAGTTGTCGCGGCCGGCATAGCGGATGTCGAAAGCGATCGTCGGATCGATCGCGGCCAGGTCGACGAGGTCGGACGGCAGGAAAGCGCCCGTCTCGATCGGCGGCGTCGCGGCCAGGGCCCGGGCGCGCAAGGCCTTGGGATCGGCGCGAACGGCGCGGCGGATGCCGGCCTGCACCTCGGCGCCGAAGTCGCGGCGCGGCAGGACCGCACCGTCCAGCCGCACGCCGCGCGCCGTCGCCAGTAGTTCCCCGCCGCCCGCGACGCCATAACGGCCCGGAGCGATCGGCGACAGCCGCCGGATCGGACCGCCGTGGGCGAAGACGGCCAAGGCGCCGTCGTCGGTCTCGAAGATCGTGACGGGCGCCCCGGGCGCGCCGTACTGGCCGACAAGGGCCAGATCGGCGGCCGCCAGGGCCGCGCCAGGCGCCAGGCTCGAGGCCAGGACGCCGGCGGCGACGGTTCGACGGGTCTGCCGCATCGCCGCCGCCCCCTTTTCCCTACTTCATCGTCGGGATGACGAAGGCGCTGTCCTCGACATCGCCTTCCGGCCAGCGGGCCGTGACCGTCTTGACCTTGGTGTAGAACTTCACGCCCTCGACGCCGTGCTGGTTGGTGTCGCCGAACGCGCTGCGCTTCCAGCCGCCGAAGGTATGATAGGCCACCGGCACCGGGATCGGCACGTTGATGCCGACCATGCCCACGTTGACGCGGGCGGCGAATTCGCGGGCGGCGCGGCCGTTGCGGGTGAAGATCGCCACGCCGTTGCCGTACTGGTGCTCGGACGGCAGGGCGATCGCCTCCTCGAAGCTTTCGGCGCGCACCATCTGCAGCACCGGGCCGAAGATCTCTTCCTGATAGGTCTTCATGCCCTTCTTGACGCCGTCGAACAGCGACGGGCCGATGAAGAAGCCCTTCTCGAAGCCCTGCAGGGAAAAGTCGCGGCCGTCGACCACCAGCTCGGCGCCCTCGTCGACGCCGATCTGGATGTAGTCGGCGATCTTGGCGCGGTGTTGGGCGCTGACCACAGGGCCGTAGTGGGCGGCCGTGTCGGTGGAGATGCCGACCTTGAGGGTGTCGATCTCGGCGACCAGGCGCTCGCGCAGTTCGTCGGCGGTCTTCTTGCCGACCGGCACCACCACCGGCAGGGCCATGCAGCGCTCGCCCGCGGACCCGAAGGCCGCACCCGACAGGTCCTTGACCACCTGGTCGAGGTCGGCGTCGGGCAGGACGAGGCCGTGGTTCTTGGCGCCGCCCATGGCCTGGACGCGTTTCCCGTGCGCCGTGCCGGTCTGGTAGACGTAGTGGGCGATGTCGGAGCTGCCGACGAAGCTGACCGCGCGTATCAGCGGGTGGGTCAGGATGGCGTCGACGGCGCTCTTGTCGCCGTGGATCACGTTGAGCACGCCTTCGGGCGCGCCGGCCTCCATCATCAGCTCGGCCAGCTTCAGCGGAACCGTCGGATCCTTCTCCGACGGCTTGAGGATGAAGCTGTTGCCGACCGCGATGGCGATGCCGAACATCCACATCGGGATCATGGCCGGGAAGTTGAACGGGGTGATGCCCGCGCAGACGCCCAGCGGCTGGCGCATCGAATAGACGTCGATGCCGGGGCCTGCGCCCTCGGTGTACTCGCCCTTCAGGATGTGCGGAATTCCGCAGGCGAATTCAATGACTTCCAGGCCGCGCTGAATGTCGCCCTTGCTGTCGGCGATGACCTTGCCGTGCTCGGACGACAGGATCTCGGCCAGGCTGTTCATGTCGCGCTCAATCAGGCGCTTGAACTCGAACATCACCCGGGCGCGGCGCTGCGGGTTGGTCGCCGCCCAGCCGACCTGGGCCTTGGCTGCGGCCTGGACGGCGGCGTCGATCTCGCTGTCGGTCGCGAACTGGACGCGGGCCTGCACCTCGCCGGTGTTGGGATTGAAGACGTCGCCGAAGCGTCCCGAGGCGCCATTGAAGGCTTGGCCGTTCACGAAATGGGCGATGTCTCGCATGATGCGCTCCCTAACGCTATTTTTCGGCGTCATTAGCATCCGAGAAACGGCGCGTATCGTGGAAAATCTATCCCCGGCCTCTCAGCCGCCTACTCCGCGTCGACATGCACCCGGCGGAACCGGCCCTGCAGGTAGACCAGCGGCTCGTGGTCGGGGTCGTAACGCAGCTTGACCACCCGCCCGACATAGACCCGGTGATCGCCGGCGTCGAAGACGTGGTGGGTCTCGCATTCGAAATTGGCCATGCAGCCGGGCAGGATCGGCACGCCGGTGCGCCAGGTCTCGGTCTCGACGCCGGCGAAGCGGTCGGTGTCCTTCTGCACGAACTGCCGGGCCAGGGCCTGGTGATCGGCGTGCAGCACGTTGACGGCGAAGCGGCCCGCGGCGTCCAGGGCCGGCAGGCTGGACGACTTCAGGTCGACGCAGACCAAAGCCAGCGGCGGGTCCAGCGACACCGACGTGAAGGAATTGGCGGTCAGGCCGACGCGGCGACCGTCCTGCCCCAGCGTCGTGACGACGGTGACCCCCGTGGTGAAGCACCCGAAAGCGTTGCGCAGGGCGCGGGCGTCGTGCGCGCCGCCCTCCCCCAGTTCGATCGTGACTGCCTGACTCATCTTGCCCTAGCAGTGCGACAAAGCCGGGCCACGGGCAAGGCGGGATGCCATCCCGCGGCACGTGAGCCCCGAAGATCGGACTGTAATGAAGTTTTTGCTTACTTAGTGATCAGTGGCGACAGGGCGCTACGCGGTCTTCGGGCCGCCGAGATCGATGGCTAGAGACGCGCCCGCGACGCCGCCGGCCCCATAGGCCTCTGGCGCCACCATGCGGGCTGGCCGGAGCACGGCCCTCAGTTTCAGATCGAGCTTGTCGAGTTCTGCATCAACGACAGCCGACTTGAGAACGACGAGATCACGCCCGGCTTCGCTGTTCACCCGGTCGCGCCCGGCCTTCATCGCGGTCAGCTTGTCTGCGATGGACGTGACCATGCCCAGAGTGAACGAGGCGTTGGCCACATGTCGATCCTTGTGCCGAAATCGCTGATAGTCGGCAGAGGTCTTGTAGCGGCCAAGCTCGAACCGAACAGCGCCGTCGATCAGTTCGGTCAGGTAGTGCGCGACTTCAATATCCGAAGGGAGCCCAAAGAATACGTACCGTGGCTCTCCGGTCGGGCCCTTCTCGCGCCAAACTCGGCAATCGCAAAAACTGGCGATGGCGACGATGCAATCGCCCAACGGTATCCGCTTATTGTGGTGCGTTTCGTACTCGCGCCGCTCGCACAGCGTATCGCGGAGTTCAACGTCGGTGAGGGAAAGGTCGTATCGATCGAGCAGTTCGGCGACCTTCGCGGCGGCCGACATGGCTTCGGCTTCCGTGCAGCCATTGTCCGTGGTCTTGGCTCGGAGCCCTGCGATGCGCGCCCTGAGCTTTTCAAGGTCTGCCAGATGTTCGTTCACGGCTGCGCCCCGAAAGTGTCTCAGCGCCAACCCGCCAAGTTCGCCTGCCCCGCCTTCTAGGCGAAGCCTGAGGCTGATCCCAGCACATCGAAGGGCCCGAGATCGAGCCCCTCTTGTATCAGAGGCCGGCTTCCGCTCATTCGGAGCATCGAATGAGCGGAAGGCCTTTACCGGCTAGACCTGAGCCACGCCGCCGTCGATGGCGAAATCCGAACCGGCCATGAAGGCGGAGTCGTCCGAGGCCAGAAAGAGCACGGCCTTGGCGATCTCCTCGGGCGCGCCGACGCGGCCGATCGGGGTCTGGCTGGCCATGTAGTCGAGCAGACCTTGCTGCTGGGAGGGATCCGAGCCGGCAAGCTCGACCAGGCCGGGCGTCTTGATCGGCCCCGGGCTGACCACGTTGACGCGGATGCCGCGATCCTTGAGGTCGAGGGTCCAGCTGCGGGCCAGGTTGCGCACGGCGGCCTTCGAGGCGCTGTAGACGCTGAAGGCGGCCGTGCCGGTGGTGGCCGTGGTCGAGCCCGACAGGATCACGCTGGCCCCGTCGCGCAGCAGCGGCAGCGCCTTCTGCACGGTGAAGATCACGCCCTTCACGTTACGGCCGAAGATATCCTCGTAGTGCTCCTCGGTGATCGCGCCCAGAGGCAGCATGTCGCCGCCGCCCGCGTTGGCGAACAGGGCGTCGATCTGAGAGTGGCGCTGCTGCACGGCGTCGTAGAGGCGGTCGATGTCGGCCAGCTTGGACATGTCGGCCTGCACGCCGACCGTCTTGCCGCCGATCGACTTGACCGCCGCGTCCAGCTCGGCCTGGCGGCGGCCGGTGATGAACACGCTGGCGCCCTCGGCCGCGAACGCGCGGGCGGTGGCCAGGCCGATGCCGCTGGTGCCGCCGGTGACCACCACCACCTTGTTTTCGAACTTGCCGGTCATCTGAAGTCTCCTTGGCTTGTGCGGCGAACCGTTCGCCGTGGACAAAGAGATGCATCTGGAACGATCTGGCCGGTAGCCAGGCATTGTGGCATTCAGTGTCTCGATAATGAGACGATGAAATGCCCGACCTCAACGACTACCTGCTCTTTGCCGAAGTGGTGGCCCATGGTGGCTTCGCGCCCGCCGGCCGCGCCCTGCGCCAGCCGAAGTCGACGCTGAGCCGCCGGATCGCTCAGCTGGAGGCGCGCCTGGGCGTACGATTGATCGAGCGTACGACCCGCCGTTTTCGGGTCACGGAGGTCGGCCAGGCGTTCTATGAGCGCTGCAGGATCGTGGCGCTCGATGTCGAGCAGGCCAACGCCGTCGCCGCCGAGGCCAGGAGCGAGCCGCAAGGCCTGATCCGCTTCAGCTGTCCCACCGGCCTGGTCGAGACCCTGTCAGCGAGCTTGCCGCGGTTTCTGGCGCGGTTTCCCAAGGTGCGGCTGCAGGTGATCGCGGTCGACAGGCCAGTGGATCTCATCGAGGAGCGGATCGACGTCGCCCTGCGGGTGCGCACCGTGCTGACGACCGACGCGGCGCTGACCATGCGCACGCTGGGCCGTTCGCGCCGAATTCTGGTGGCAGGGCCTCAACTCGCCGCCCGTTGCGCCGACCTGGAGATCGACCAACTGGCCAGCCTGCCCACCCTCAGTCCCAYCGACCAGTCAGGCGAGCTCACCTGGGACCTGCTAGGGCCGAACGATGCGACCTGCGCGATCCGTCACGAGCCCCGCTTGGCCTGCGGTGACTTCCTGGCGCTGCGCGACGCCGCGGCTGCGAACATCGGCGTCGCTTTCCTGCCGGATCATGTTTGCAAGGCCGACCTCATGACCGGCCGCCTGGTTCAGGTCTTTCCGGAGTGGCGATCGGAGGACGGGATCGTCCACATCGTCTTCACCACCCGGCGCGGCCTTCCACCAGCCGTGCGGGCGTTCATCGATCATCTGGCCGCGGTGTTCAGCCAGGATCGGCCGACCCAGTAGGCCGCGCGCCTTTAAGCCCCCTCGACCAGAACCCCCGGCCGCCCGGCGTCCAGGCCGAACGTCACCGGCAGGTGGCGCACGTGCGGGGTCTGCAGATTCAGGGCCTTGGCGCCGCGGGCGACGGCCAGCTTGCCAAGGGCCGTCGGGCCGAAACCCGCCTGGACCTTGGGGTTTGCGCCCAGCCGGCGACGCAGCACGCCGTTGGCGTAGATGACGTTGGCGCGCATCAGGGCCGGCGGGGTCATGAACTCGATCGAGATCGAGACATTCAGCATCGGGCCGTTCTCGATGCGGTGCGGGGCGTTCTGCTTCCAGGTGACCATCGAACCGGGCGTCAGCTCGACGGCCTGGGCGCCGGCGTCCCAGGCGGGGTCGAAGGCGAACTGCTCGGCGGTCTCGCGCAGCACGATCTTCTCCAGCGCCAAGTCGCCCACATAGGGGTCGGCCACCGGATAGACCCACACCTTCTTGACGCCGCGGATCTGCCACAGCGACACCAGCGGCACGTCGAGATGATAGAAGACCTGGGCGTTGGCGCTGCTGATCAGCATGCCCAGATCGCGCTTGAAGGTCTTCAGGCCCGGAACCTTGCCTTCCTTCTCGGCGAAGATCTCGTCGCACAGGGCGGCGTACTCAGGCACGTGGTCGTTGGTGTGGCGCAGGTTCAGCCAGATGCGGCCGGCCTTGGCGGCCTCCAGCAGCTGATCACCCGACAGGTTCCCCGCCGAGCCCTTGCGCCAGGTGGTCCAGGCCTTGGGGTCCTCGCCCATCGTGAAGACGCCCAGAAGCTCGCGCGGATAGCGGTCGAGCAGGCGCGCCAGGCCCTCGTCGTCGAACATCGGCCGCTCGTGCAGGCCGTGCTTGAAGATCAGGTTTTCCTTGCCGAAGGCCTTGGCCTTCTCGGGGGTCCAGTCGTGGATGATGGTCATGCCGCCAGCCTCACGCCGTGTGTCCGTAGAAATGGATCTTGAAGGGACCCCACCACAGGGTCTTGCCCAGGCCCCGGGCGGCGCGGTCCAGCCATTCGGCCCGGTCGCCCGCGCGGGTCAGCCACTTGAAGCCGGCCACGGCGCCGAACAGCGCGGCCTGGACGACGCCGACGGCCATCCAGCGGGCCACGCCCACGCGGTCGGGGGGCACAGCGGCGGCGCAGTGGGCCGAGGGGCCCTGGCCGTAGGCGAAGGCGCGGCGGATCGTGTAGTCCAGCGTCAGGCGGTCGGGCACGGGGTCTTCCCACACCCAGGCGGCGGGCTCCCAGGCGAAGACCGCGCCGGCGGCCCGCATGTGGCCAAACAGCATGTCGTCCTCGCCGCCGATATGATTGCGCTCGGCCGCGAAGGGCGCGACCGGATCGGGCAGGCTCGAGCGCTTCAGCAGGCTGTCGCCGCAGCCGTAGTAGTGGTCGATGACGCCGGCCCGCTCGGGACCGATGCGCGAGAAGAACCGCTCCAGATAGTCGCGGTGACTAGTGACGCTGTCTGGCGCACGGGCTCGGACAGGGCCGAACACGACGTCGGCGGCGTACCGCTCTTGCGCGGCCAGCAAGGCGGCCAGCCAGCCAGCGGGGGCCTCCTCGTCGTCGTCAAGGAAGGCGACGAACGCGCCCGAGGCCCTGGCCATGCCGGCGTTGCGGGCGTTGGCGACGCCGGCGCGCGGCTCGTGCACGTAGTGGACTGGGAACGGCGCCTCGGCCGCCAGGGTCTGGGCCACGCCCTGGGCGGACGGCGTCTGGTCGTTGTCGACGATCACGAGTTCCAGCTCGGAATGATCCACGCCGGCCTGGGCCAGGACCGAGCGGGCCGCGACGGCCAGGCCGCCGAGCCGACGCTGGGTCGGGATCATGATCGTCACGCGGGCCATCAGACCTCCATCGTCGCGTTTCGGCGCTTGCCCTGGGCGGCGACGGCGTCGACCAGCCCCTTCACCCGGCCGCCCATGGTCAGCTCGGTGCTGGCGATGATGTCCATCCGCCGACGCAGGCGCGCGACGGGTCCAGCGCCATTGGCGCCGGCCAGGGCCCAGACGCCCTCGACCGAACCGGCCACGCGGCCGGCCATGCTGGCGGCCGTGGCCGCGCCGTCGGCGATCAGGGTCTGGGTCAGGCCGTAGGAATGCTTGTAGTGGTCCGAGCCCGGCCCCAGGTCGTAACGGGTCAGACCCAACTGCGGCATGGCGGCGATGGCCCGCAGGAAGAAGATCTGGCCCGGCGACCAGGCGCCGAAGGCCGGATTGGTCGAGGCGATCCACGGGTGGTAGATCTCGCCCTGGCGCACGCCGAAGTGGCCCGCCACCAGCTGGCCGCCGGCATAGAGGTTGATCATCAGGCCGCGGAACTCGCCGTCGCGCTGCTCGAACAGCATCTGGAACAGGTCGCGCGTCCATTGCGGGCGCAGGAAGTCGTGGACGCCGGTGCGCTCGATCTGCTCGCGCTTCCAGGCGATCAGCTGGTCGAAGGCCTCCTGGCTGTCGTCGCCGGCCCGCAGCTCCACCTGTCCCATCTCGCGTTCGAGCTTGTTGTCGAGACGACGGTAGTTCTTGATCTTCTTGGGGCTGCCGGCGCGCACCGCCTCCAGATAGGCCGCAGCGTCGCCCTGCGTGTCGATGACATAGGCCGGGATGGTCGGCTCGACCTGGAAGGCTCCGGCGGGATCGACCAGGCCCGTATAGCGCATGACCGCCAGGTCGGCGGCGCGCAGCACCTGGGCCGCGTCGATCGTCTCGCCCGGCTTGGCGACCAGGCCGTGATAGTCCGACAGCGGCGCGCCGATGGGACGGGCCACCCCGCCCGGACGGCGATGATGGGCCAGGAAGCCGATCGTCTCGCCGCCGCGACGAATCACGGCGACCCGAGCGTCCTCGCGCACCCGGCCGACGGCCTGGGCGAAGTCCGGACCGAGCAGAGGGCTGGCCAGGACTGGATCCGCCATCGCGAACGCTCGCCAGAGGGCGACGTCCGCGGGGGTCAGATCAGCGGGGTGCAGGGTCTCGATGTCCAACATGTCCACCTCTGTCCTAAACCGGCTCGGTTAGGGAATGATGGAAATGTCACTGCAATCCAGGGGCCACGCTCAGGCGCGGAATGTCGCACCCAGGATGCGCTCCAGCCAGGCCTGGTCGACCTCGTCGAACGCGGCCGGACGGTCGGAATCGACGTCGAACACGGCCAGCAGGCGGCCCTCGGCGTCGAACACCGGCACCACGACCTCGCTGGCCGAGCGGCTGTCGCAGGCGATGTGGCCCGGGAAGGCGTGCACATCTGGCACAAGCTGGGTCTGGCCGGTGGCGGCGGCCGCGCCGCAGACGCCGCGGCCGAACGGGATGCGCAGGCAGCCCAGGGTGCCCTGGTAGGGCCCCACGACCAGCTCGCGCTCCTTGGCGGGATCCACGACGTAGAAGCCGGTCCAGAAATAGTGGTCGAAGCTGTTGGCCAGCATCGAGGCCACGGTCGCCATGCGGGCGGTCAGGTTGCCCTCGCCGTCCAGGACGGAGGCGATCTCCTCGGCGACCTCGGCATAGCGGGCGGCCTTGTCGGCGGAGAGGGTCTTGTCGTTGAAAGCTTCAGCCATGGGCGCGGATATAGCGCGCCCATGGCGTAATGCGAGGGCCTAGAATTCTTCCCAGTCGCCGGGACGCGACTGCGGGGCGATCTTCAGGGCGTTGGCGCCCTGCACGTAGCGCTCGCGGAACGCTTCGCGACGGGGCGCGGCCGGCTGGCGCGGGGCCTGGCGGGGATGCAGGTCGCGAACCTCGGCGCCCACCTGGAAGCGGCCGATCAGGCGCTCCAGCTCGCCGGCCTCGCTGGACAGGGCGTGGGCGGCGGCGGTCGACTGCTCGACCATGGCCGCGTTCTGCTGGGTCACCTGGTCCATCTGGTTGACGGCGGTGTTGACCTCGGCGAGGCCGACCGACTGTTCCTTGGCCGAGGCGGCGATCTCGCCCACCAGGGCGTTGATCTCGGACACCTGCTCCATGATCTGCTGCAGGGTCTCGCCGGTCTCGCCGACAAGGCGCACGCCCTTGCCCACCTCGTCGGTGGAGGCGCGGATCAGGCCCTTGATCTCCTTGGCCGCGTCGGCGCTGCGCTGGGCCAGGGCCCGCACTTCCTGGGCGACGACCGCGAAGCCCCTGCCCGCCTCGCCGGCCCGCGCGGCCTCGACCCCGGCGTTCAGGGCCAGAAGGTTGGTCTGGAAGGCGATCTCGTCGATGACGCCGATGATCTGGGTGATCGACTGCGACGACTTCTCGATGCCACCCATGGCCTGGACGGCCTCGGTGACGACCTTGCCGCTCTTCTCGGCGTTGGCCTTGGCGCTTTCGGTCAGCTGACGGGCGCGCTCGGCGCCCTCCGAACTCTTCTTGACCGTGGCGGTGATCTGGTCGAGCGCCGCGGCGGTCTGCTCCAGGCCGGCGGCTTGGCGCTCGGTGCGCTGGGCCAGGTCGTCGGAGGCGTGGCTGATCTCGGCGCAGCCGGCGCGGATGCTCTGGGCGGCCGACAGGATGCCGGCCATGGTCTGCTGCAGGCTGTCGACGGCGGCGTTGAAGTCGCGCGGCATCTTGCGGGCCTCGCCCGAGAAGCCGTCCTCGCGCATGCGCCAGATCAGGTCACCATCGGCCAGCTTCTCCATGCCCTGGCCAAGGGTGGCGACGGCGGCGGCCTGGGCCTTGGCGAAGGCCTCGGCTTCTTCGGCATGGCGCTGGCGCTCGATCTCGGCGGCGGCGCGTTCGGCCTCCTGCTCGGCGCGGCGGCGCTGGCCGTCGGCCAGGTCGTGGCGGAAGCCGTCGAGGGCCCTGGCGATGGCGCCGATCTCGTCGCCGCCGGTCACGCCGGGCACGGGCTGGTCGTAGCGGCCGGCGCTCAACGCGTCGACCGACTGGGTCAGACCCGACAGCGGGCGGCGCACCAGGCTGGCGCTGGCCAGGAACAGGGCCAAGAGCACCGCGCCGGTGATCACCATGCCGCCGATGAACAGGATCATGGCCAGGCGGTCGGCCGGGCCGGTGATGGCCGAGCGCGGCACGTCCATGACCAGCGCCCAGGTGGTGTTGAGTTCGGGCATGGCGATGGGGCGGATCATCCGCTCCATCTCCTCGTCGCCGACCTTGACGCCTTCGAAGATCGCCGGCTCGCCGCCGCTCAGCACGCCCTTGACCTTGTCGGCGCCCGCGTCGGCGTAGGCGGTCGTGCGCAGGTCGGCGTTGGGGTGGGCCACCCACTTGCCGCTCGAGGACAGCAGCATCACGCGGCCGCCGCCCAAGGGCTGCATCTTCTCCAGGCGCTGCGAGACGCCGTCCAGCGACAGGTCGACGCCCTCGGCGCCCAGGAACTGGCCGTTCACCAGCACCGGATAGACGACCGAGGTCATCAACTGGGTCTTGCCGGCGACGGTATAGGGATAGGGCTCGAGGATGGCGGCCTTACGCGTGTCGCGCGGCACCGTGTAGTAGGGCTGGCTGTATTCGTTGCCTTCGCTCAGCGGCTCGAAGATCACCTTGCCGTCGTTGTGCACCCAGTACGGGGTGAAGTTGCCCTGGGCGGTCGAGCCCATGGCGGTCTGGCCGGCGAACTCGGCGTCCTTTCCGTCCAGCGCGTCGGGGGCGGCCATGAACCAGGCGCCCATGACGATCGGGGTGGCGTCGGCCTGCGGGCGCAGCATCTCGATATAGGCGCGGCGATCGCGCACTCCGGCCGTATGGGCCGCGGCGATCGAGCCGGCGGTGGCGCGCGAGGTGGCTTCGACCTTGCCGATCTCGGTGCGGATCTGCTCGATGGCGTCGTCGGCCACGGCGTCGGCGTAGCGATGCGTCAGGCCCGCGACGATGCTGGAGGTGTGCATCGACACCGCCACGGCGGCGGCGATCAGCAGAAGGCCGATGGCCAGACCCGCCACCGTCACCAGCTTCCACGCGATGGTCAGCCGACCGAACGCCTTCATCGAGAATCTCCGCAACCCGAGCCGTTAACCTCGTTGTGGCTGGCGATTCCTAAGCAGCTGTTAACCGTAGTTAAGCTGCGACAATCTGGCGCCGGCGCGTCCCCCTCAGTCGCTCCGCGACAGCTCCCCCAGAGGGGGAGCATCTCGAAGCTTGCGCCAATAGATCCTCCCCCTCTGGGGGAGGTGGCCCGGAGGGCCGGAGGGGGTCACCCCTTCGCCAGCTTCACCAGCTGGACCAGGATCTTCTCGGCCGCGTCCAGCCGCTGGGCCGGCGTGTCCCATTCGCCCTTCACGACCACCTTCTGGTCGGGACGGGCCTTCCAGATCAGGCTGTTCTTGCCGATGAACTGCATCAACGGCAGCGGGTTGGCGAACTCGTCGTTGCGGAAGCTCAGCACCGCGCCCTTGGGGCCGACGTMGATCTTGGCGACATTGGCCTCGCGGCACATGCCCTTGATGCCGACGACCTTGAGCAAGGAGTCGGTCTCGGGCGGCAGCGGGCCGAAGCGGTCGATCATCTCGGCGGCCAGGGCCTCGCGGTCGGCGGCCTTCTCGGCTTCCGACAGGCGGCGGTAGAGCGACAGACGCACGTTCAGGTCGGGCACGTAATCGTCGGGGATCATCACGGCCGCGCCGGTGTTGATCTGCGGCGACCAGGCGCGGTCTTCCAGCAGGGCCTCGGCGCCCTGGCGCTCGCGCAGGGCCGCGACGGCGTCTTCCAGCATCTGCTGATAGAGCTCGACGCCGATCTCCTTGATGTGACCGCTCTGCTCGTCGCCGAGCAGGTTGCCGCCGCCGCGGATGTCGAGGTCGTGGCTGGCCAGCTGGAAGCCGGCGCCCAGGCTGTCGAGCGACTGCAGCACCTTCAGGCGCTTTTCTGCCGACTGGGTGATCTGCTTTTCGGCGGGCGTCGTCAGATAGGCGTAGGCCCGGGCCTTGGAGCGGCCGACCCGTCCGCGGATCTGATAGAGCTGCGCCAGGCCGAACATGTCGGCGCGGTGCACCACCAGGGTGTTGGCCGAGGGGATATCGAGCCCACTTTCCACGATAGTGGTCGCTAGGAGCACGTCGTACTGGCCCTCGTAGAAGGCGGTCATCACCTCCTCGAGCTGGGTGGCGCTCATCTGGCCGTGGCCGACGACGTACTTCACCTCGGGCACCTGGGTGCGGAGGAACTTCTCGATGTCCTCCAGGTCCTTCAGGCGCGGCACGACGTAATAGGCCTGGCCGCCGCGATACTTCTCGCGCAGCAGGGCCTCGCGCACGGTGACGGCGTCGAAGGGCGTGATGTAGGTGCGCACCGCCAGGCGATCGACCGGCGGGGTGGCGATGATCGACATCTCCCGGATGCCCGACAGCGCCATCTGCAGGGTGCGCGGGATCGGCGTGGCGGTCAGGGTCAGCATGTGCACGTCGGCGCGAAGCTCTTTCAGCTTCTCCTTGTGCTTGACCCCGAAGTGCTGCTCCTCGTCGACGATCACGAGACCCAGGTCCTTGAACGCCACCTGCTTGGACAGCACCGCGTGGGTGCCGACCACGATCTCCAGCTGGCCGTTGGCCAGGCCCTCGCGGGTGTCGGCGGCTTCCTTGCCGGTGACCAGGCGCGACAGGCGGGTGACCTTCACCGGCCAGCCCTGGAAGCGTTCCTTGAAGGTCTTGTAGTGCTGGCGGGCCAGCAGCGTGGTCGGGCAGACCACGGCGACCTGCTTGCCGCTCATGGCCACCACGAAGGCCGCGCGCAGGGCCACTTCCGTCTTGCCGAAGCCGACGTCGCCGCAGATCAGGCGGTCCATCGGCTTGCCCGACGACAGGTCTTCCAGCACGTCGTGGATGGCGTTCAGCTGGTCGTCCGTCTCCTCGTAGGGGAAGCGGGCGCAGAACTCGTCGAACACGCCCGACGGCGGGTCGGTCTCTTCCACCGACTTCAGCGAGCGGGCGGCGGCGATCTGGATCAGGCCCTCGGCCATGACCCGCAGGCGCTCCTTCGCTTTCGCCTTGCGGCCCTGCCAGGCCGCGCCGCCCAGCTTGTCGAGCTGCACGTTCTCGCCGTCGGCGCCGTAGCGGGTGAGCAGGTCGATGTTCTCGACCGGCAGGTAGAGCTTGGCCTCGCCGCCATACATCAGGTCGAGGCAGTCGTGCGGCGCGCCCTGCACGTCGAGGGTCTTGAGGCCCTCGTAGCGGCCGATGCCGTGGTCGATGTGGACGACGAGATCGCCCGGCGTCAGGGCCGAAGCTTCCGCCAGGAAGTTGGCGGCGCGGCGCTTCTTGCGCGGGCGGGCCAGGCGATCGCCCAAGATGTCGGTCTCGGAGATGACGGCCAGGCTGTCGGTCTCGAAACCGGCGTCCAGCGGCAGCACGACGCGCTGGGGTACCTTCGGGTCGTTGGCCTTGGCCGCCTGCCAGTAGCCGGCATACGGCGCCTTCTTCAGACCGTGATCCGACAGCATCGTGCCCAGGCGCTCGGACGAGCCTTCCGACCATGAGGCGAAGAGGACGCGTTTCCCCTCCCCGGCCAGCTTCTTGGCGTGGTCGGCGGTGGCCTCGAACAGGTTGACGCTGTCCTGGGCGCGCTCGGCGGCGAAGGTGCGGCCCTGCTTGGCGCCGAGGTCGACGACGTCCAGGCCCTGGGGCTGGAACGGCGTGAACTGGCGGTGCGGACGGTCGCCGACCGCCTCGTCCCATTCCTGGGCGGTCAGGTAGAGGGCCTTGGGCTCCAGCGGACGATAGGCCGACTTGCGGTCGGCGGCGGCGCGGGCGTCGTAGGCGTCGGCGATCATCGACAGCCGCTCGTCGCGGGCCTCGGCGGCCTGGTGGTCGACGCCGATCAGGCTTCCGGCCGGCAGATAGTCGAAGATCGTCGCCATCCGCTCGTAGAACAGCGGCAGCCAGTGCTCCATGCCGGCGCGGCGGCCGCCGTCGCTGACCGCGGCGTACAGCGCATCATCGCCCGGCGCGCCGAACAGGCGCACGTACGAGCCGCGGAAGCGCGACACGGCGTCGGCGTCCAGCAGCGCCTCGCTGACCGGCAACAGCTCGATCGAGGTCAGCTGCCGGGTCGAGCGCTGGGTTTCCGGATCGAAGGCGCGGATGCTCTCCAGCGTATCGCCGAACAGGTCCAGGCGCACCGGCTCTTCCGACGCCGGCGGATAGACGTCGATGACGCCGCCGCGGATGGCGAACTCGCCGCGCTCGGAGACGGTGGAAGCGCGGACATAGCCGTTGACCGCGAAATAGCGCTCCAGGTCCTTGATATCGACGCTCTGGCCGACCTTGGCGCTGTAGCTGGCGCGCAGCAGCACCTCCTTGGTCGGCACGCGCTGCAGCAGGGCCGGAGCCGCGACCACCAGCATCGCCGGCTTGGCCTGGCCAAGGCCGTTCGCCAGCCGGTGCAGGGTGCACATGCGCGTGGCGGCCACCCCGGCCGACGGGCCGATGCGGTCATAGGGCAGGCAGTCCCACGACGGCAGCAGAACCGCCTCGATCTCGGGCGCGAAGAACTTCAAGGCGTCGATGAATGCGCTGGCCCGGGCGGTGTCGCGGGCCACGAAGGCGGTCAGCCCACCCCGCGCCCGGGCGACGTCGGCCATCACCAGCGCGTCGAAGCCCTCCGGCGCGCCGGCCAGGGTCAGGCCGCCGGCGGCCTTGGCGATCTGTTTGGCGTCGTAGGCCATGCTGCTCTTCAACTGTTGGCGGGAAACAACCCGCCGGAATGCAAAGGGTTCAGGCGCTGACCGACGTGTGTCAGGCGCCGTCGCCGGGCGGCCGCGAGGCGTGGGCCTCGAAGCGGAACTTGCGGATCATCGCCATGATCTCGGTCTCGAACGCTTCGGGCGTCGGCTCCTGGCCGACGATCCAGGCGTAGATCTCGCGATCGGACTGTTCGAGCAGGGTTTCCAGCACGTCGAGCTGGTCGGGGGTCAGGTTCGGGCCATGCGTTTCCGCGAACGGCCCCAGAATGAGGTCCGCTTCACGAAAGCCGCGGTGCCAGGCCCGAAACTTCAGCCGCCGGAGGCGGGCGTCGTGATCGATGGTCATGCGGCCGCCGATATAGAGCGCGCCGAGGCCTCGCGCCAGCGTCGCGGCGTCGATTGACCGAACCTGCTGACGCCTTTAGGCGCGAGGACATGGCTTCCTTGATGATCCAGGGCTGCGGCTCCGACGTCGGCAAATCGACCCTGGTGGCGGGGCTGTGCCGGCTGTTCGCCAATCGCGGCCTTACGGTGCGGCCGTTCAAGCCGCAGAACATGTCCAACAACGCCGCCGTCACCGCCGACGGCGGCGAGATCGGGCGGGCCCAGGCGCTGCAGGCCGTGGCCTGCCGGGTTCCCGCCAGCGTCCACATGAACCCGGTGCTGCTGAAGCCGCAGAGCGACATCGGCGCTCAGGTCGTGGTGCAGGGCCGCGTCGTCGGCAACTACAAGGCCCGGGCGTTCCAGGGACTGAAGCCCGACCTGCTGGCCACCACGCTCGACAGCTACGGTCGCCTCGCCGCCGAGGCCGACCTGGTGCTGGTCGAGGGCGCCGGCAGCCCCGCCGAGACCAACCTTCGCGCCGGCGACATCGCCAACATGGGCTTCGCCCACGCCGCCGACCTGCCGGTGGCCCTGGTCGGCGACATCGACCGGGGACACGTGATCGCCGCCCTGGCCGGCGCCCACCTGGTGCTCGACGACGCCGACCGGGCGCGGATCAAGGGCTTCATCATCAACAAGTTCCGCGGCGACCCGGCGCTGTTCGACGACGGGCGGGCGGAAATCTTCCGGCGGACCGGCTGGCCGGACCTCGGCATGGTCCCATGGCTGCCGCCGGTGCGCTTCCTGCCCGCCGAGGACGCCGTGGTGCTGGAGCGTCCGGCCGACGCCGCCGCCGGGCGCGCCAAGGTGGTCGTGCCGATGCTGTCGCGGATCGCCAATTTCGACGACTTCGATCCCTTGCGGAACGATCCGGCGATCGACCTTCAGTTCCTGCCGCCGGGCGCGGTGCTGCCGCGCGACGCCGATCTGGTGATCCTGCCCGGGACCAAGGCGACGCTGGCGGACCTGGCCTTTCTGCGCGCCCAGGGCTGGGACGTCGACATCCTGGCGCACGCCAGGCGCGGCGGGCGGGTGCTGGGCGTCTGCGGCGGCTATCAGATGCTGGGCCGCAGCGTCAGCGATCCGGACGGCGTCGAAGGACCGCCCGGTTCGGCGGCGGGCCTTGGCCTGCTGGATGTCCAAACCGTGCTGGCCGGCGACAAGACCGTGCGTCCGGTGACAGGACGTCTCGCCGGCGGCGCGGCCTTCGAGGGCTACGAGATCCATGTGGGCCGCACCAGCGGCGCAGGAACCGCCCGGCCGCTGCTGACCATCGACGGCCACGGGCCGGACGGCGCGGTCTGCGCCGACGGCAGGATCGCCGGCGCCTATGTCCACGGCTTGTTCGATAAGGCCTCAGCGCGCGCCGCCCTCCTCGCCCCGCTCGGCGTCGCGGCCGACGGCCAGGACCAGTCGGCGCGGGTCGATGCGGCGCTGGACGAGATCGCGCAAATCCTGGAGCGCAGCCTCGACATCGACGCCATCGCCCGTATCGCCGGGCTGCCCTGATCCGGTTTTCCTGGCCCCGGGCGCCGCCAGCGGCCAAAATCGGCGCCGACGAATCCGAGTTGGGGGCCCTCATGCCGGCACGCGCCGTTTCCGCCCTGCGCGACTTCCTGCGCAGCGAATCCGCCGGCGGCGTGCTGCTGATGATCGCGGCGGCCGCGGCGCTGGTCGTGGCCAACTCGCCGCTGGCGGCCGGCTACTTCCACACCCTGCACGCCTATCTGGGCCCGCTGTCGGTCGAGCACTGGGTCAATGACGGCCTGATGGCGGTTTTCTTCCTGCTGGTCGGGCTGGAGATCAAGCGCGAGGTCGTGGCCGGCGAGCTGTCGACCTGGCCGCGCCGCGCCCTGCCCGGCTTCGCGGCCCTGGGCGGCATGATCGCGCCGGCGCTGGTCTATCTGGTCGTCGCCCGCGACGCGCCGGACGTCCGCGCCGGCTGGGCCATCCCGGCCGCCACCGACATCGCCTTCGCGCTGGGCGTGCTGTCGCTGCTGGGCCCGCGCGTTCCCGGCGCGCTGAAGATCTTCCTGGCGGCCCTGGCGATCATCGACGACCTGGGCGCGATCCTGATCATCGCCTTCTTCTACACCGACCACCTGACGCTATGGGCGCTGTGCGCGGCCGCCGGCGTGCTCGCCCTGCTGATCGCCTTGAACCGCCTGAAGGTCGCCGTCCTCTGGCCCTATCTGCTGCTGGGCGCGGTGCTGTGGTTCCTGTTCCTGAAGTCAGGCGTGCACGCCACCCTGGCCGGGGTGCTGCTGGCCATGACCATCCCACTGACCGGCTCGCGCGGCGAGCACTCGCCGCTGCACCGGCTGGAGCACGGCCTCAATCCCTGGGTGGCCTATCTGATCGTGCCGGTGTTCGGCTTCGCCAACGCCGGCGTGGCGCTGGGCGGCATGGACGCCTCGGCCCTCACCGCGCCGGCGACGCTGGGCGCGGCGCTGGGTCTTTTCATCGGCAAGCAGGTCGGAGTGATGGCCTTCAGCCTCGGCGCCATCCGCCTTGGCCTGGCGCGCCGCCCCACCGGCGTGACCTGGGGCGAGCTCTACGGCGTCGCCGTCCTGTGCGGCGTCGGCTTCACCATGAGCCTGTTCATCAACAACCTGGCCTTCCAGGACGCCCTGCTGCGCGAGGAGACCAAGATCGGCGTGCTGGCCGGATCGGTGGCCTCGGCCCTGCTGGCCTGGCTGGTCTTCTGCCTGCCGCGCGACAAGGCTGGCGCGCCGGGCCAAGCGGGTTCAAACTAGAACGGTCAGTTCAACGAGGAGCGTCGGCCATGCTGCGTTTCGTCCTCATCGCCGCCGCGGCGGCCGGCCTCGCCCCAGCCGCCGCCCTGGCTGGCGCGCCATCGGTCGCCCAGGTCGAGGTGACCATCGGCCCGGACCTCGCCGCCAAGGCCGACAAGCTGGGCGAGCGCGAGCTCGACTACCTGGCCCGCGACCTGCAGCGCACGGTCGAGCGGCGACTGCAGCGCGCCGGCGGCCTCACCCCGTCGGGCGGGCGACTGCGGCTGGTGATCGACGACGCCACGCCCAACCGTCCCACGCCGATGCAGCTGGGCCGCAAGCCCGGGCTGTCGATGGAAAGCTTCGGCGTCGGCGGCGCCGAGATCTCGGGCCAGTACGTCGCCGCCGACGGCGCCAGCACGCCGATCCGCTATCGCTGGTACGAGAACGACATCTGGCAGGCCCAGTACGTCGGCACCTGGACCGACGCGGGCACGGCCTTCGACCTCCTGGCCCGCCGCATCGAGGACGGCCGGTTCGTGAAGGACTGAACGGCGCTCGCTTGCCAGATCCCTCGACGCAGCGTCTGATCGCCGTTCAGTAGAGAGGGGCGCGGACGCCGCGCCCCGGGGGAGGAAGCATGACCGCTGCGCCACGACGATCCAACGCCGTGCTGGCCGCCTACGCCTCGCCGACCCTGCCGCTGGCGGGCCTTGGCCTGCCGCTCGTCGTGTACCTGCCCGAATACTATGTCAGCGAGCTTGGCCTTTCGCTGTCGGTGGTCGGCATGGCCTTCCTGCTGGTGCGCCTGGCCGACATCATCCTGGATCCGATCCTTGGCGGCCTGATGGACCGCACCCGCAGCAAGTGGGGCCGTTTCCGCCCCTGGCTGGCGGCCAGCGTGCCGCTGCTGATGGCCGCCTCCTATGCCCTGTTCATGGCCAGGCCAGGCATCGGCCCGGTGTTTCTCTGGTCGTGGCTGATCATCGTCTACATCGGCTTCTCGATGGCGGTGCTGGCCCAGACGGCCTGGGGCGCGGTGCTGTCGCCCGACTACCAGCAGCGCTCGCGCATCTACGGCTTCTGGAGCGCCGGCAACGTGGTCGGCATGATCCTGGTGCTGCTGCTGCCGCCGCTGGTGGCCTTCGCCTTCAAGGGCGACCACGCCGCGGGCGTGCAGGCCATGGGCTGGTTCATCATCGTGCTGATGCCGCTGACCGCCCTGCTGGCCGGCGTCGTCGTGGGCGAGCCGGCCGCGCCGACCCAGCGTCACGAGGCGGGCCTGAAACAGTACCTGGGCCTGCTCAAGCGCCCCACCGTGCAGAAGCTGCTGGCCGCAGACCTGCTGATGGGCCTGGCGCCGGGCATCGGCGGCGCGCTGTTCTTCTTCTTCTTCGAGCGCATCAAGGGCATCCCCAAGGACCAGGCCGGCATCCTGCTGCTGGTCTATTTCGTCGCCGCCCTGGCCGGTGCGCCGCTGTGGCCCTGGATCGCCAAGACCATGGGCAAGCACACCTCGCTGGCGATCGCCAGCATCATGTACGCCGTGTTCCAGGTCGCCGCCGTGATCACCCCCAACGGCGTCAACGCCTTCGGGATCGCGGTGCTGGTGCTGGCCGGCCTGCCCTACTCGGCAGCCCCGCTGCTGGTGCGCTCGATGATGGCCGACATCGGCGACGAGGAGCGACTGAACACCGGCGTCGACCGCACCGGCCTGCTCTACGCCATCGTCAACGGCACGGTGAAGCTGGGCTTCGCCCTGGCCATCGGCGTCTTCCTGGTGCTGGAAAAGCTCGGCTTCGACCCCAAGATCCCGAGCGCGCAAGGCGATACCGCCCTGATCGTGCTCTACACCGCCGTGCCGGCGGCGCTGGGCGTGCTGGTCTCGGTCATCATCGTGCGCTATCCGCTGGACGCCAAGCGCCACGCCGAGATCCGCGCCCAACTGGACGCGCGCGACGCGGCGGAAGCCAACGCCCAGACGAGCCCGCATGACCGCCTCTCCGACCCCAGCCCCGCGCCCTCTGCAGCTCAGTGAGGAGCACCCGCTCTTCACCCTCGTCGAGATCATGGCCCGCCTGCGCGACCCGCGGGACGGCTGCCCGTGGGACATCGAGCAGACCTTCGCCACCATCGCCCCCTACACGATCGAGGAGGCCTACGAGGTCGCCGACGCCATCGAGCGGGGCGATCTGTCGGACCTGAAGGAGGAACTGGGCGACCTGTTGCTGCAGGTGGTRTTCCATTCGCGGATGGCTCAGGAACAGGGGGCGTTCAGCCTGGAGGACGTGGCCCAGGCGATCTCCGACAAGATGATCCGCCGCCACCCGCACGTCTTCGGCGACCACGCCTATGACGATCTGGCCGACCAGAAGGCCGGCTGGGAGGAACTGAAGGCCCAGGAACGCAAGGCCAAGAAGAAGGGCGGCGTGCTGGACGACGTGCCCGCCGGCCTGCCGGCCCTGACCCGCGCCGTGAAACTGACCAAGCGCGCGGCGCGCGTCGGCTTCGACTGGCCCTCGACCGACGAGGTCCTGGCCAAGCTGGCCGAGGAAGTGGCCGAGCTGCAGGTCGAGATCGACGCCGGCGACCAGGCCAAAGCGCGCGAGGAACTGGGCGACATCCTGTTCGTCTGCGCCAACCTGGCCCGCAAGCTCGACGTCGAGCCCGAGGACGCCCTGCGCGCCACCAACGCCAAGTTCGCTCGCCGCTTCGCCTTCATCGAGGCCGAACTGGCCAAGGACGGGCGCACGCCAGACCAGTCGGACCTGGCCGAGATGGACGCCCTGTGGGACGCAGCCAAGGCGGCTGAAAGGAAGTAGTCGGCAGACGACGGCTGGAGCGCGAGCCGGCGCGCTCCAGACCCTAGGGCCCTTACTCAATTGAAGGGTCCAAGAAACTTGTCATCCCGGCCGAAGGAGCGCGCAAGCGATCCGTAGAGCCGGGATCTCCCACATCTGCAGTTTCGAAACGGTGGGAGATCCCGGCGCTCCGCTGCGCTACGGCCGGGATGACAAGATCATAAGTGGCTGAAAATGCTCGGCCGTGGATCAGATCAACTTAATCCAGACCCTAGTCCTCCAGCGCCTCGGGCGCGGGCTGGATGGTGACGCTCTCGCCACATCCGCAAGCATCGGTCTCGTTCGGATTATGGAACACGAACTTCGACGACAGCTTGGTGATCTCGTAGTCGATCTGCGTGCCGATCAGGAACAGCACGGCCTTCGGCTCGATCAGGATGGTGACGCCCTTGTCCTCGACGACCTCGTCGATGGGGCCCTTCTCCTTGGCGTATTCGAAGACGTATTCCTGGCCCGCGCAGCCGCCGTTCTTCACCCCCACGCGCAGGCCCGCATAGGCCTGATCGGGATCCTCGACCGCCTTGCGGTCCATGATCTCCTTCACGCGCGCGGCCGCGGCGTCGGTCAGGGTGACGACCTTGGGACGGGGGCGGCGCGGACGGGGGCTGACGGCGGCTTCCATGGCGTGCCTCAGAACATGTTCAGCTGCAGCTTGGCCTCGTCGCTCATGCGCGAGGGATCCCACGGCGGATCGAAGGTCAGGTCGACGTTGCACGACCGGATGCCGTCGATCTCCATCACCGCGTCCTTGACCCAACCAGGCATATCGCCGGCCACCGGGCAGCCCGGCGCGGTCAGGGTCATGTCGATGGCCACGTCCTTGTCGTCGCTGACGTCGACCTTGTAGATCAGGCCGAGCTCATAGATGTCGACCGGGATTTCCGGGTCGAACACCGTCTTCAGCTTCTCGATCAGCTGGTCGGTCAGGCGGTTCAGCTCGTCCTGGGACAGGGCCGTCGCGGCGGGGGCTTGGTCGGTCATCGGCTCAACTGAAGAAGCTGCGGGCCTTGTCCAGCGCGTCCACGAACGCGTCGGCCTCGGCAGGCGTATTATATAGGGCGAAGGAAGCGCGAGCGCTCGACGTCACCCCGAACCTTTTCATCAACGGCTCGGCGCAGTGGGTGCCGGCGCGCACGGCCACGCCGTAGCGGTCCAGCACCTGGGCCACGTCATGGGCGTGGGCGCCTTCGACGACGAAGCTCATCACCGCGCCCTTGCCGGGCGCCGTGCCGAGGATCCGCACGCCGTTGACGCCTTCCAGCCGGGCGGAGACCCGCTCGTACAGCGCATGCTCGTGGGCCAGGGCCGCGTCGCGATCGATGGTGTTCAGCCACTCTATGGCCGCGCCCAGGCCGACGGCTTCCAGGATCGCCGGGGTGCCGGCCTCGAAGCGATGCGGCGGGTCGGCGTAGGTGATCCTGTCGAGGCTGACCGAACCGATCATCTCGCCGCCGCCCTGATAAGGCGGCAGGGCCGCCAGGCGCTCGGCCTTGCCGTAAAGCACGCCGATGCCGGTCGGGCCGTAGAGCTTGTGGCCGGAGAAGACGTAGAAATCGACGTCCAGGGCTTTGACGTCCACCTTGGTGTGCACGATCCCCTGGCAACCGTCGAGCAGCACCGGCGCGCCGGCGTCATGGGCCAGACGCACGATCGTGGCCACGTCGTTGACCGTGCCCAGCACGTTCGACATGTGAGTGACGGCGACCATCCTGGTCTTTTCCGACAGCAGGCCCTGGAAGGCCTCCATGTCGAGGCGGCCGTCGTCGAGCACCGGAATGAACTTCAGGACGACGCCGTAGCGCTCGCGCAGGAAGTGCCAGGGCACGATGTTGGCGTGGTGCTCCATCTCCGACAGCACGATCTCGTCGCCGGCCTTCAGGCTGCGCCCGAAGGTGTCGGCCACCAGGTTCACCGCCTCGGTGGCGCTCTTGGTGTAGACGATCTCACCCACGTCGGCGTTGATGAACCGCGCGATGCTTTCGCGAGCCTTTTCATAGGCTTCGGTCGTTTCGTTGGCCAGCGTATGCAGGCCGCGGTGGACGTTGGCGTACGACGTGCGGGCCAGGCCCGTCATGGCGTCCAGCACCACGTCGGGCTTCTGGGCGCTGGCGGCGCTGTCCAGATAGATCAGCGGCTTGCCGTGCACCGTGCGCGACAGGATCGGGAACTGGGCGCGGATCGCCTCGACGTCGAAAGCGGCCGTCATTCGGAGCGCCCCAGCTGCTTGGCCACCCAAGCGGCGGCGATCTCGCGGGCGCCATCGTGCTCGATGCGCTCGACCACCTCGCCGACGAAGGCCTCCGTCAGCATCGCCCGCGCTTCCAGTTCGGGAATACCGCGCTGGCGGGCGTAGAACACCGCTTCCTCGTCCAGGGCGCCGATCGTGTTGCCGTGGGCGCACGAGACGTCGTCGGCGAAGATCAGCAGTTCCGGCTTGGCGTCGATCTCGGCCTTGTCCGACAGGATCAGGGCGTGGTGCCCCATGCGCGCATCGGTCTGGTCGGCGCCTTCGGCCACAATGATACGGCCCTGGAACACGCCGCGGGCCTGGTCGGCCACCATGCCCTTGGTCAGCTGGCTGGTGACGCCGTCGACGCCGCCGTGGGTGACCACGGTGGTCTGGTCGGCGTGGCGCTGGGCGTTCAGCAGATAGATCCCGTCCAGGCGCACCTGGGCGTGGGCGCCGGGATGGGCGACGTGGGTCTCGATCCGCTGGCGACGCGCGCCGCCGGTCAGGACGGTCTGGTTGAAGGTCGCGCCGGCGGAAAGCTCCACACGGGCGGTGACGACGTTGACCGCCTCGGCCTCGTCGTCGACCAGCACGATGCGGGTCAGGCTCGCGCCCTCGCCCACGGCGATGTCGAGCGCCACGTCGGTGACGTAGCCGGCCGCGCGGCCCTCATGGCTCTCCAGCAGGGTCAGGCTCGCGCCCGGCTCCACCACCAGGGCGTAGGACGCGGCTTGCGAGGCCTTGTCGGTCGCAGCCACGAAGCGCAGGCCCATGACCTCGCCCTGCCCGCTCGTGGCGACGTGGCGGCCGTTGACGAACAGGATCTCGCCATCGGTCAGGCCCGCGAACGGACCGRCCGAAACCACGCCGTCGAACTTCGGCGCGGGCTCGGGCAGCACGCGGATCAGGCCGCGCAGGTCGGTCCAGCGCCAGTCCTCGTCGCGGCGCGACGGCAGGACAGTGACGTCGCCGGTCTTGAGAGCGGTCGAAAGGCTCATCAGGCGGCGGCCCCGACGTACTTGTCGTAGCCCTCGGCTTCCAGCTGCAGGGCCAGTTCCGGGCCGCCCGAGGCGACGATGCGGCCGGCGGCCAGCACGTGCACACGGTCGGGTTTGATGTAGTCGAGCAAGCGCTGATAGTGGGTGATCACCAGCATGCCGCGCTCGGGGCTGCGCAGGGCGTTGACGCCTTCGGAGACGATCTTCAGGGCGTCGATGTCGAGGCCGCTGTCCGTCTCGTCGAGGATCAGGAACTTCGGCGACAGCATCGCCATCTGGAAGATTTCCATCCGCTTCTTCTCGCCGCCCGAGAAGCCGACGTTCAGGCCGCGCTTGAGCATCTCGAAGTCGATCTTCAGCGAGGCGGCCTTTTCCTTGGCCAGCTTCAGGAAGGCCGGGGCGGCGATCTCGTCCTCGCCGCGGGCGCGGCGCTGGGCGTTCACGGCGGTGCGGATGAAGGTCAGGGCCGGCACGCCGGGGATCTCCRGCGGATACTGGAACGACAGGAACACGCCCTTGGCGGCCCGTTCGTTGGGCTCCAGCTCCAGGAGGTCCTCGCCGTTCAGGCTGGCCGAACCTTCGGTCACTTCATAGCCGCCGCGGCCGCTCAGCACGTAGGACAGCGTCGACTTGCCGGCGCCGTTCGGACCCATGATGGCGTGCACCTCGCCGGCCGGCACCTCGAGCGTGACGCCCTTCAGGATCGGCTTGTCTTCGACGCGGGCGTGGAGGTTGTTGATCGAAAGCATTTAACCGACGGATCCTTCGAGAGAAATCGCCACGAGCTTCTGGGCCTCGACGGCGAACTCCATGGGCAGTTGTTGCAGCACATCACGGACGAAGCCGTTGACCAGCAGGGCCACGGCCTCTTCTTGGCTAAGCCCGCGCTGCTGGCAGTAGAACAGCTGGTCGTCCGACAGGCGGGTCGTCGTGGCCTCGTGCTCGAACACCGACTGGCCGTTGCGGGCCTCGATGTAGGGCACGGTGTGGGCCGCGCAGGTCTTGCCGATCAGCAAGCTGTCGCACTGGGTGAAGTTGCGCGCGCCCTTGGCCTTGGGGTGAGCCGAGACAAGGCCGCGATAGGTGCTGGTCGACTTGCCGGCGCTGATGCCCTTGGCGACGATCCGCGACTTGGTGTTGGCGCCCAGGTGGATCATCTTGGTGCCGGTGTCGGCCTGCTGATGACCGTTGGTCACGGCGATCGAGTAGAACTCGCCCGACGAACCCTCACCGCGCAGCACGCAGGACGGATACTTCCAGGTGATGGCCGAGCCGGTCTCGACCTGGGTCCACGACACCTTCGAACGATCACCGCGGCAGTCGGCGCGCTTGGTGACGAA
Organism: Caulobacter sp. 10L414; assembly: GCF_056395525.1. Classification (NCBI taxonomy): domain Bacteria; kingdom Pseudomonadati; phylum Pseudomonadota; class Alphaproteobacteria; order Caulobacterales; family Caulobacteraceae; genus Caulobacter; species Caulobacter sp. 10L414. The sequence goes on along the minus strand of NZ_JBFTJR010000017.1, from coordinate 24,954 downwards.
GTTGTAGATGCCGCCCTTCCCCGTCTCCGGGTCGCCCGGGTACCAGTTCTGGACGGTCGAATACTTGATCTCGGCGTCGTCCAGCAGGACGAGCTCGACCACGGCCGCGTGCAGCTGGTTCTCGTCGCGCATCGGGGCCGTGCAGCCCTCCAGGTACGAGACGTAGGCGCCCTTGTCGGCGATGATCAGGGTGCGCTCGAACTGGCCGGAATCCTTGGCGTTGATCCGGAAATAGGTCGACAGCTCCATCGGGCAGCGCACGCCCGGCGGCACGTAGACGAACGAGCCGTCCGAGAACACCGCGCTGTTGAGGCAGGCGAAATAGTTGTCCGAGGTCGGCACGACGCTGCCCAGGTACTGCTTGACCAGTTCCGGGTGCTCGCGGATCGCCTCGCTCATAGAGCAGAAGATGACGCCGGCCTGGGCCAGCTCCTTCTTGAAGGTGGTGACGACCGACACGGAGTCGAACACCGCGTCGACCGCGTAGCGGGGCGCGCCCTCGACGCCGGCCAGCACGGCCTGCTCCTTCAGCGGGATGCCCAGCTTCTCGTAGACGGCCAGCAGCTCGGGATCGACCTCGTCCAGGCTCTTGGGCCCTTCCTTGGTCTTCGGCGCGGCGTAGTAGTAGGTGTCCTGGTAGTCGATCTTGGGATAGCTGACCTTGGCCCAGTCCGGCTCTTCAAGCTCGAGCCAGCGACGATAAGCCTCCAGACGCCATTCCAGCATCCACTCCGGCTCGTCCTTCTTGGCCGAGATGAAGCGCACGATGTCCTCGGAGAGCCCCTTGGGGGCGAACTCCTGGTCGATATCGGTCGTAAAGCCGTGCTCGTATTTCTCGAGCGCGGCGACGGTGTCGATCGTTTCCTTGACCGCGGCCATCACGCCACCTCCCGGCGCCGTGCGCCGATACGCTTCCAGGCGGCGAGCCAGGCGTCGCCGCACACAATCCAATCCGCTTCCGTACTCGCCCAGCCGCCGCTGACACGCAGCGCGAACGGGGCGAGATCGGAGCGGCCCATGGCCTCGACCACGCGACTGGCCTTGACCTTGCCCGACGAGCAGGCGCTGCCGGCGCTGACCATCACCCCGGCGAGATCCAGGTTCATGACCTGGACCTGCGAGGCGAAGCCCTCGGCGGCCAAACAAAGAGTTTGAGGCAGGCGACCAGCCCCCTCCCCGAGCACCACGCCGCCAGCGTCCTTGACCCGCTGGGCCAAGGCGTCGCGCCAAATGCCCTGATCGGCCGCCTGGGGCAAGTCCCGCAGGGCCGCAGCCGCCGCCGCGCCGAACCCGGCGATGCCCGCCACGTTCTCGGTGCCTGCACGGCGGCCACGCTCCTGGCCGCCGCCATGCTGGCGACGCACCACATTGGCCCGCGTGCCGGCGACCAGAGCGCCGACGCCCTGCGGGCCGCCGATCTTGTGGGCCGACAGCGCCATGGTGTCGGCGCCCAGGGCGGTGAAGTCGATGGCGATCTTGCCGGCCGCCTGCACGGCGTCGACATGCAGCAGGCCGTCGGCCGCGCGGACGATCGCCGAAGCCTCGGCGACCGGCTGGATGACGCCCGTCTCGTTGTTGGCCAGCATCAGGCAGACCAGCGTCCGCCCCTCGCCCGCCAGCAGGTCGGCCAGCTTGGAAAGGTCGGCGACGCCATGCCCATCGACCGGCAGGACCGCGACGGAAACGCCGCTGGCGGCGGCCGTCTCGACCACGGCGTCATGCTCGATGGCGCTGACGACGATGCGCCCGACGCCCGAAGCGACGGCGCTGTCGATGGCCAGGGCGTTGGCTTCGGTGCCGCCGCTGACGAAGGTGACCGAGCCGGCGACCACGCCGACCAGTTCGCCCACGGCCTTGCGGGCGGTCTCGACCACGTCGCGGGCGGCGCGGCCAAAAGCGTGCACCGAGCTTGGATTGCCGGCCAGGTCGAAGGCGCGCAGCACCGCCTCACGCGCCTCGGGGCGGATCGGGGCGGTGGCGTTGTAGTCCAGATAGATGGCGGGCTTGCTGGTCACGCCGCGACCTTCGCCTCCGGCCGCAGGCGCCCTTCCAGCACGTCGGCGACGGTCACCGAGGCCAGGTACGAATGGATCTGCCGGCCCATCTCTTCCCACAGGTCGTGGGTCAGGCACTTGGCGCCGCCGGCCATGCAGCCCTTGTGGCCGCTCTTGCCGACGCCGCAGCGCGTGGCGCGCAGAGGCTCGTCCACGGCCATGACGATGTCGGAGATGCGCGTGGCGCGGGCGTCGGCCGCCAGGCGATAGCCGCCGCCGGGCCCGCGGGCGCTGACCACCAGACCCTTGCGGCGCAGGCGGGCGAAAAGCTGTTCGAGATACGACAGCGAGATCTGCTGGCGGGCCGCGATCTCGGCCAGGGCCACCGCACGGCCCTCCGCCTCGTCCTGCTTGCGGGCGAGGTCGGTCATGGCCATCACGGCGTAACGTCCCTTCGTGCTCAGGCGCATCCGGCGCTCTCCCTTGCAGATTCCCCGCGCAACCGCATTTGCGTATGCTACAAGCCGCGACTTCGCGCCGCGCCCGGCAAGGGCGCTTCGCGCGATGCGGATTTAGGAAGACCAAGCGCGGCGGTCAAGTATTCCATGCGCCCTTCGCGGCGAATGGCGTGGCCCCCGACGCCCCAACTCGTGACGGGGATCTGAATGCCTGACGTTATTTTGACTGGCGCCGCGGGCCGTATCGAAGGCCGCTATTCGCCGGGCAAGACCGACAATGCGCCGATCGCGCTGATCCTGCACCCGCACCCCAAGGCCGGCGGCCACATGAATCACCCGGTGTCGGTGCAGCTGTACCACCTGTTCATGAAGCGCGGTTTTGCGACCCTGCGCTTCAACTTCCGCGGCGTCGGCCGCAGCCAGGGCGAGTTCGACAGCGGCATCGGCGAGCTGGCCGACGCGGCCACCGCGCTCGACTGGCTGCAGGCCAACAACCCCGCCGCCGCCCAGACCTGGGTCGCAGGCTACAGCTTCGGCGCCTATATCGGGATGCAGCTCTTGATGCGCCGTCCGGAAACCGACGGCTTCATCTCGGTGTCGCCGCCGACCAACATGTACGACTTCAGCTTCCTGGCCCCCTGCCCGGCCTCGGGCCTGATCCTGACCGGCGGCGCCGACACCGTCGTGCCGCCCGTCGAGGTCGAGCGCGTGGTCTCAAAGCTGCGCACCCAGAAGGGCATCGTCATCGACTACGAAGTCATCGACAAGGCCACCCACTTCTGGGCCGAGCACCTGCCGTTCGTCGAGCAGACCGTCGGCGGCTACATCGACAAGCGCCTGGAAGCCAACCCGATCCCGTAGGGGTCGCTGGTTTCAGGCTTCGAAGAGCCCGCTCTCGGCGACGAGGGCGGGCTTTTTGTTTGGTCATCCTGCGTCCTGCGCGGGCGCCTCAGGATGAGGAAATCGGTGCAGGGCGCTCCTCATCCTGAGGCGCGAGCCAGAGGCGAGCCTCGAAGGACGCAACTGCGAGACAGCCCCGCCGCAAAGTTCTAAGACCGGAGGTATCGCTATCAGCGGAGATCGCCGGTTCATGCACTATGACATCGTGATCGTCGGCGGCGGCGCGGGCGGCCTTGAGCTCGCCGCGCAGCTGGGCCGGAAGCTGGGGCGGCGCCAGGGCAAGGAGCGGATCCTGCTGATCGACCGCTCCGGCTTCCACATCTGGAAGCCCACCCTGCACGAGGTCGCCGCCGGCACGCTCGACGTCCACCAGGAGGGCCTGTCCTACCCGATCCTGGGCCGCGCCAACCACTTCAGCTTCCACCTGGGCGAACTGTCGGCCCTGGACCCGGCCGCCAAGCGCCTGACGCTGAAGGCCATAACCACCAAGGACGGCGCGGTGCTGGTCCCCGAACGCTCGATCACCTTCACCTGGGGCGTGATCGCCATCGGCAGCGGCTCCAACCTGTTCGGCACGCCCGGGGCCGAGACCGCCCACCTGCTGGAGCGCACCGAGGACGCCGAGGCCTTCCATACCCGCCTGCTGGCCGCCTTCATGAAGGCCTCGTTCGCGCCCGAGCGCACCATGGGCGTGGCCATCGTCGGCGGCGGCGCCACCGGCGTCGAACTGTCGGCCGAACTGCTGGAAGCCCATCGCGCCCTGCTGCAGAGCCTGGGCGCCGAACAGCGCTTCCGTCTCGACATCACCATCGTCGAGGCCGCCCCGCGCATCCTGGGCGGCCTGCCCGACAAGACCTCGGCCCAGGCCACGGTCGCGCTGGAGCGCAAGGGCGTGCACGTACGCACCGACGCCAAGGTCATCGCCGTCCATCCCGACCGGCTGGAGACCAGCGTCGGCGACATCCCCGCCGACCTGATCGTCTGGGCCGCCGGCGTGAAGGCCGCCGACAGCAATGTCGAGCTGGGCCTGGAGACCAACCGCCTCAACCAGTTCGTGGTCAACGACCGGCTGGAGACCTCCGCACCGGGCGTCTGGGCCATGGGCGACTGCGCCGCCTGCCCGTGGAAGGACGGCAAGTTCGTTCCCGCCCGCGCCCAGGCCGCCCACCAGCAGGCCAGCTATCTCGCCAAGGCCCTGCTGGCCCGCCTGCGCCAGGCCCGGCTGGAAGAGCCCTATGTCTACAAGGACTTCGGCTCGCTGGTGTCGCTGGGCGAGAACAAGGGCGTCGGCGCCCTGATGGGCGGACTGGGCGGCCCCAACTTCTTCATCGAGGGCCTGGTGGCCAAGTGGTTCTACGTCTCGCTGCACCTGGCCCACCACAAGGCCATCCTCGGCGTCAGCAAGACCGCCACCCTGGCGCTGGCCCGACTGCTGCAGCAGCGCGTGGCGGGGCGGCTGAAGCTGCACTGACTCCCCCTCTCCCAGAGGGAGAGGGAGGGGCCCGCGCGAAGCGTGGGAGGGTGAGGGGTTACGCCGTGGGCCGGCGTGCCGGCACGCCGTCTTCAGCCCCTAACCCCTCATCCGGCGGCCTCCGGCCGCCACCTTCTCCCCCCAGGGAGAAGGATCACGGATTGACGATCCGCCCGCCCGTCATCGGCGCCTTCACCCCCGTCGTCCCCGGAAAGCTGATCGGCAGCCCCCGCGCCGTACGCGCCGCCAGATACGCAAACGCTTCGGCCTCGATGGCGTCGCCGCGCCAGCCGTAATCCTCGGCCGCCTTGACCGGCACGGGAACCCGCTGCGCCAGCGCCGCCATGATCTGCGGATTGTGCCGCCCGCCGCCGCAGACGATCAGCGCGCTGGGCGGAGCGTCGTTCTTGTCGAAGGCCTTGAACACGGCCGCCGCGGTGAAGGCCACCAGGGTCGCGGCCGCATCCTGCGCCGACAGGTGCGCCACCGCGTCCAGCGAGAAGTCGTAGCGGTCCAGCGACTTGGGCGCCGGGGCCGCGAAATAGGCGCTGGCCAGCAGGCTGTTGAGCGCCGCCTCGTCCACCCTGCCCGCCGCCGCCAGCCTGCCGCCCTCGTCGAAGCGGCCAAGCCCGCGCTCCTGCAGCATCAGGTCGATCATGCCGTTGCCGGGGCCGGTGTCGAAGGCCAGCAGGGTTCCGTCCGCGCCGATCAGGGTGATGTTGGCCACCCCGCCGATGTTCAGCGCCGCCACCGGCGCGGCCAGGCCCGAGGCGCGGGCCCGGGCCTCGTGATAGATCGGCGCCAGCGGCGCGCCCTCCCCGCCGGCCGCCACGTCGGCGGTGCGGAAGTCGAAGGCCACCGGCCGTCCGGTCAGGGCCGCCAGCCGTTCGGCGTCGAGCAACTGCACCGTCCGTCCCACCCGCTCGGCGTTGGGGCGCTCGTGCAGCACCGTCTGGCCGTGCACGCCCAGCAGGTCGAACGCGTCCCAGGAAAGGCCGTGCTCGGCCAGGAAGCTGTCGGCGGCGTGAAAGTGCTCCTCGGCCACCTCGTGGCGAGCGTAGGCGAAGATCGCGGGCTCAGGCTCGCCGCGCTTCCAGGCCAGGGCCTGGCGGGTGGTTTCGAGCAGAAGCGCGCGGGTCTCCTCGCGCAGCTTGCGCTCGCCGCTAGGGCCAAAGCCCTGGATCGCCTCGCCGTCGGTGTCGAGCACCGCCATGTCGACGGCGTCGAGCGAAGTGCCGGTCATGAATCCGAGAATGCGCATGGTTGCGTTGACTGCCACGCCCCGCCTCGGGTAGCTAGGCCCCATGACCGCCAAGGCCCTCAAGACCCGAGCCTATTACCGCCCGCTGATCTAGCGGGCGAACGACCGGTCATGTCGACGCACCGCCACCTGGCCGGCGATGCGTCCTTCTCCCTTCAAGACGACGTCTCCGGCGCCCAGCCTTCAAGGAGACTATCGATGAAACCCTCGCCACAGACCGCCCCGCCCGTGCTAGACGCGCGGACCAGCGATACAGAGAGTCGAGCCATGTCCGCGCCGCAGAGCTTCAAGTCCGAATTCCTCAAGACCCTGCAGGCGCGCGGCTACATCCACCAGATCACCCACCCGGACGAGCTGGACGCGGCCGCCGCCAGCGGCGTCGTCACCGCCTACATCGGCTTCGACGCCACCGCGCCGTCCCTGCACGTGGGCTCTCTGATCCAGATCATGATGCTGCGCCGCCTGCAGCAGGCCGGCCACAAGCCGATCGTCCTGATGGGCGGCGGCACGACCAAGGTCGGCGATCCGACCGGCAAGGACGAAAGCCGCAAGCTGCTGTCCGACGCCGACATCCAGGCCAACATCGCCGGCATCAAGCAGGTGTTCGCCAGGTTCCTGACCTTCGGCGACGGACCGACCGACGCCATCATGGTCGACAACGACGAGTGGCTTTCGAAGTTCGGCTACGTGCAGTTCCTGCGCGACTACGGCGTGCACTTCACGGTCAACCGCATGCTGGCCTTCGACTCGGTGAAGCTGCGGCTCGAACGCGAGCAGCCGATGACCTTCCTCGAGTTCAACTACATGCTGATGCAGGCCACCGACTTCCTGGAACTGAACCGGAAGTACGGCTGCGTGCTGCAGATGGGCGGCTCGGACCAGTGGGGCAACATCCTCAACGGCGTCGAATTGACGCGCCGCGTCGACCAGAAGGCCGCCTTCGGCCTGACCACGCCGCTCTTGGCCACGGCCTCGGGCGCCAAGATGGGCAAGACCATGTCGGGCGCCGTCTGGCTCAACGCCGAGCAACTTTCGCCCTACGACTACTGGCAGTTCTGGCGCAACACCGAGGACGCTGACGTGGGCCGCTTCCTGAAGCTGTTCACCGACCTGCCGCTGGACAAGATCGCCGAGCTGGAGGCCCTGCCGGGCGCCCAGATCAACGAGGCCAAGAAGGTGCTGGCCGACGAGGCCACCCGCATGGCCCACGGCGAGGACGCCGCCAAGGCCGCCCGCGACGCCGCCGAAAAGGCCTTCGAGCAGGGCGCGCTGTCGGCCGACCTGCCGACGGTCGAAGTCGCCGCCTCGGTCCTGGCCGAAGGCGTGGCCCTGGCCGTGCTGGCGACCGACATCGGCCTCACCGCCTCGCGCGGCGAAGCGCGACGCCTGGCCCAGGGCGGCGGCCTGCGCCTCAACGACGCCCAGGAAAAGGACGGCGACCGCCTGGTGACCAACGCCGACCTGATCGACGGCGTGGTCAAGCTGAGCCAGGGCAAGAAGAAGATCGTGCTGGTCAAGCCGGTCTAAGCTGATGCTTCATCCCGGGTCGCCCGAGCCGACCCGGGATGCTTGCGTGATGGTTTTGGAGAGAGTGCGATGCTGAGCCCCGGCGACAAGGCCCCCGAGTTCGACCTGCCCACCGATACCGGCCGCGTCAGCCTGGCCGGCCTGAAGGGCAAGAACGTCGTGCTCTACTTCTACCCGAAGGACGACACGACCGGCTGCACTTCCGAGGCCCTGCAGTTCTCGGCCGAGGTCGAGGAGTTCGCCAAGGCCGGCGCGGTGGTGATCGGCGTGTCCAAGGACAGCGCCGCCAGCCACGGCAAATTCCGCAAGAAGCACGACCTGACGGTCGAGCTCGGCTCCGACACCCTGGGCGAAACCGTCGAGGCCTACGGCTCGTGGGTCGAAAAGAGCATGTACGGCCGCAAGTACATGGGCATCGACCGCTCGACCTTCCTGATCGACGGCGAAGGCGTGGTCCGCGAGATCTGGCGCAAGGTGAAGGTGCCCAACCACGTCAAGGCGGTGCTCAAGGCGACCCAGGCCTTGAAGGGCTAGCAATGAGATCTCGCTGGGCTACCATCGGGGTCCAGCCGGAGTCGCCCGTGCACACCAAGGTCTTGACCGTCGAAGTGCCCGCCCCGCTGGCCGATCAGATCGGCCGGCTGGCCGTTCGCCAGGATCGATCGCAGGACGCAGTCGTTCGTGAGGCGCTGACCGCCTGGGCCGATCGCGAGGAACGCCGGCGCACGCTGACCATCGAGGGCATAGCCGACGTCGACGCCGGCCGCCTTGTCGAGCAGGCCGCGATGGAGGCTTGGGCCGAAGGCCTCGACAGCGATAGCCCGCGGCGCTGATGCGTCTGGTCTGGACCGGCAAGGCCGCGTCGGACCTCGCCCGCCTTCACGCCTTCCTGGCGGACGTGAACCCACGCGCCGCCGCCCGCACGGCCAGGGAACTTGTGGCCGCTCCCAAGCGCCTTCTCGACGCGCCCAGGCTCGGCGAGCGGCTGGAAGAGTTCTCCCCGCGCGAAGTGCGACGCCTGGTGATCGGCGGCTATGAGCTCCGCTACGAACTGACCACGACCACGATCTTCGTGCTGCGGCTCTGGCACACGCTGGAAGACCGGTAGCCAAGCCCCACTGTGGCGCCGGCGCCGCAAAGTCACGCTTTTCCGCCACTTCTCCCGTGTCGCGTGTAGCCAGCCCGTTCATGTCGGGTTAATCGACGCAAGTTCATGGTCGAAACTTGGCCATCCGCGCCTTCGCAGGTGCGAAGAGTCTTGCGCATTTCCGCTTTCTCGTTGCATATCCCCCAGACCTTGAAAACTGGGGGGTTTCCTGGGCATGGCGATCGCGCATTTTCAACGCCTGCGTAAGACCCTCGAAGGTCTGTTTCCGGAACGTCATCTGTATGTCCGCTCGGGCGGCGAGATGCGCGGCTACGTGCTGTCGACCAACAAGCAGCTGGCCTGCGCGGCCGGCGTCGGCGCCGCGGCGCTTTGGATGGGCGTCTGCACCGCCGCCATGCTGGTCAACGCCCTGGCCGTCAGCAACACCGACCAGGTCGTTCTCAAGCAGAAAGCCTATTACGAGCGCATCAACGCCGACCGCCAGGCCCGTCTGAACAGCGCCGTGGCCCAGCTGTCGGCCACCAGCGGCTCGCTCGACGAACTGGCCACCTCGGTCGAAAAGCGCCACGCCGCGCTGGCGCTGCTGGTCAGCGACTTCAAGGGCGCGCCCGGCGCCGCCCAGGCCCTGGCCGTCAACAAGCCGACCCCGGCCTCGGCCTCGCCCGTCGAGCGGATCCAGGCCACGCGCATGGATCAGGAACGCCTGATCGACGCCGCCGAGGGCTATTCCAAGAGCCGCGCCGAGCGCCTGCGCCAGGCCATGCGCATGGCCGGCCTCGACGCCGGCAGCTTCACCGGCCGCGGCGGCTCGCTGGGCGGCCCGCTGATCGAGGCCAAGGACCCCCGCGCCCTGGCCGCCGTGCTGGACGTCGACGAGGAGTTCGCCGCCCGCATCCACCGCGCCGCCAGCGACATGTCGGACATGCGCGCCCTAGGCGCCGCGGCCCAGCGCCTGCCGTTCAACCGCCCGACCGCCAACCCGGCCCTGTCGAGCAGCTACGGCGTCCGCTTCGACCCGTTCACGCATCGCCCGGCCTTCCATTCGGGCCTGGATTTCCCCGGCGCCTTCTACACGCCGATCATGGCCACCGCGCCCGGCGTGATCTCGTTCACCGGCGTGCGCTCGGGCTACGGCAACACCGTCGAGATCGACCACGGCGGCGGCTTCAAGACCCGCTACGCGCACCTGCAGGGCATCGCCGTCCGGGTCGGCCAGCGCGTCGTCATCGGCCAGCGCGTCGGCGCCATGGGCTCCACCGGCCGCTCCACCGGCCCGCACCTCCACTACGAGGTCTGGGTCAATGGTCGCGCCCAGAACCCCAACCGCTTCCTCAAGGCAGGCGAGTATGTTCAGCAAGCCGGCTAAGGGGTCCAAGACCCCGGTCCAGATCGAGCCCCTTCCCGCCCTGGTGCCCGCGCCGGTCGAGACCCGCAAGGCCCCGCCCCGCGTGGCCTCGCTGATCTCGTCGGACATCACCATCGAGGGCGGCGTCAACGGCGACGGCGAACTRCAGATCGACGGCGTGGTGCGCGGCGACGTCCGCGTGGGCCGCCTGACCGTCGGCGAGACCGGCCATGTCGAAGGCGGCGTCTTCGCCGAGGCCGTCGAGATCCGCGGCCGCGTGGTCGGCGCCGTCACCGCCAAGCAGGTGCGCCTCTACGGCACGGCCTATGTCGACGGCGACATCACCCACGAGCAGCTGGCCATGGAAACCGGCGCCTTCTTCCAGGGCCGCAGCCTTAAGTTCCAGCGCCAGGCGCCGCCCCAGGCCGCGCCCGTGGCCGTCGCCCCCGCCGCTCCGACCGCCGACCTTACGCTGACGGCGCGCCCGGTCGGGTAGGGCTCGCCTTGCCATCTTCGCCCAAGCTCGGCTGGCGCGCCTCGCTGAGAGCGCGGGATCGCAGGCGTACGCGCCAGTCCACCTTCGTGATCCTGGCCTGGATCGGCGCGCTGCTCGCGACGTGCGTGGTCTCCGTGGGCTTGGCCGGATGGGCCTGGATCGTGCTTTTCGACGCCGCTCCACCTTGGGACCTGATCGGCGGCGCATTGGCGCTCCTAGAAACGCCGCTCTTCATATGGTTGGCCAACCGCCGCGTCGCGCCTCTTCCACCGGTCCCCGGCGAGACGGCCGAGGAAATGGCCGCGAACGCCTTCTTCCGCGATCGCACCTAGGCCCCCAAACGAAAAACGCCCCGGATCACTCCGGGGCGTTCGTCGTTTCAGGCAAGACCCAAGGGCCTCAGCCCTCGGCGTCCCGCGTCGCGCCGACCCGCTGGGCCAGCGAGGCGCCCATGAAGGCGTCCAGATCGCCGTCCAGCACGCCGGCCGTGTCGGAGGTCTCGACGTTGGTCCGCAGGTCCTTGACCATCTGGTACGGCTGCAGGACGTACGAGCGGATCTGGTGACCCCAGCCGATGTCGGTCTTCTGGTCGTGCAGCGCCTGCTGGGCGGCTTCACGCTTCTGAAGTTCGGCCTCGTACATCCGGGCGCGCAGCATCTTCCAGGCCTCGTCGCGGTTCTGGTGCTGCGAACGGCCGGCCTGGCAAGCCACCACGATCCCGGTCGGGATGTGCGTCAGGCGCACGGCCGAGTCCGTCTTGTTGATGTGCTGCCCGCCGGCGCCCGAGGCGCGGTAGGTGTCGGTGCGCACGTCCGACGGGTTGATCTCGATCTCGATGGTGTCGTCGATGACCGGATAGACCCAGGCCGAGGCGAACGAGGTGTGGCGACGGGCGCTGCTGTCGTACGGGCTGATGCGCACCAGGCGGTGCACGCCGGCCTCGGTCTTCAGCCAGCCATAGGCGTTGGCGCCCTTGACCAGCAGCGTGGCCGACTTGATGCCGGCCTGGTCGCCGTCGGTCTCTTCGATCAGCTCGGTGGTCATGCCGTGGGCGTTGGCCCAGCGGGTGTACATCCGCAGCAGGATGCCGGCCCAGTCGCACGACTCGGTGCCGCCGGCGCCCGAGTTGATTTCGATATAGGCGTCGTTGCCGTCGGCCTCGCCCGACAGCAGGGCCTCAAGTTCGGCGCGCGCGGCGCGTTCCTTGATGGCCTTCAGCTGCGCACGGGCGTCGTTCAGGGAGTCCTCGTCGGACTCCATGTCGGCCAGTTCGGCATATTCCAGCGCGTCCTTGACGTCGCGCTCGATGCTCTGCACCGCCTCGACCTTGGCGGCCAGGTTGGCGCGCTCGCGCGACACGGCCTGGGCCTCTGACGGACGGTCCCACAGCGTCGGGTCTTCGACCCGAGCGTTCAGTTCATCGAGTTTTCTAAGGGCGACATCCCAGTCAAAGACGCCTCCTGAGCAGTCCAACGGACTGCTCGATGTCGGCCGCAGCGGCCTCGACATCCGGTCTCATCACGTAACTCCGTGACACAAAGTGAAGGGCGCGGGAGATACCCCGCGACCAGATTCAGCGCAACCGCGCCGGGGTCAATAAAGCCCGCTGATGTCGGGCTGCTTAGGCTGTTGCCTGGGCTGCGGCTCCGACGGCGAAGGCTGGCCGGTCGGCACGCCGTTGGGCCAGGCGTCGCCGTACGAGATCGGTCCGCCGGTCGGCGTCGGCGCGGCGACCTTGGGCTCGGTGCCCGGACGGAAGGCCTCGCGGATGCCGCGCACCATGGCGAACTTGGCCGTCTTCGGCGGCTTGAAGTCGGTCTTGGGCTTGTCTTTCAGCGCCACCTTCATGAAGTCGATGAACACCGGCACGGCGTCCTGCGACCCCGTTTCGCCCGCGCCCAGCGAGCGGTTGTCATCGAAGCCGACGAACACGCCGACGATCAGGTCGGGCGAATAGCCGATGAACCAGGCGCTGCGATACTCGTTGGTGGTGCCGGTCTTGCCCGCCAGCGGATAGCCCAACTGGCTGACCGAGGCGGCCGTGCCGCGCTGGACCACGCCCTGCAGCATCGAGGTGATCTGATAGGCCGTGACCGGGTCCATGACCTGCTCGCCCGGCGCGGTGATGCGCGGGCTCTCGTCGCCGTTGAAGCCGTTGTCGCACCGCGAACAGTCACGCTTGTCGGCGCGGAAGATCACCTTGCCCTCGCGGTCCTGCACCAGCTCGATCAGGTGCGGCTCGATGCGACGGCCGCCGTTGGCGAACGGCGCGTAGGCCGCCGTGATCTTGAACGGCGTGGTCTCGCCGGCCCCGAGCGCCATGGCCAGCACGGGCGCCATGTCGCGCGTCACGCCGGTCTTCTTGGACATCTCGATGATCTTCTTCATGCCCACGCCCTGGGCCAGGCGCACGGTCATGGCGTTGACCGACCGCTCCAGGCCCTTGCGCAGCGGCAGGGCGCCGTAGAACTTCTTCTCGTAGTTCTCGGGGCTCCAGTCCTGGCCGTTGGCGCCCTTGAAGGTGATGGCGCTGTCCAGGATCACGCTGGCCGGCGTGTAGCCGTTCTCCAGCGCCGTGGCGTAGACGAACGGCTTGAACGACGAGCCGGGCTGGCGCATCGCCTGGGTCGCCCGGTTGAAGTTCGACAGCGAGAACGAATAGCCGCCCACCAGGGCCACCACGCGGCCGGTATAGGGCTCGATGGCCACCAGGGCGCCGTTGACGGCCGGGATCTGCTTGAGGCGATAGGACGAGGTTCCCGCCACCTGCTCGACGAACACCAGGTCGCCGACCTTCAGGCCCTTGCCGGCCTTGGCCCAGGCGACGTCTTCGCCGGTGAGGCTCCCCTCCCCTTCGTCCTTGACCAGGCGCACGCCGCCGCCGGCCGAGGTGATCACCGCCGCGCGCCAGCCGCGCCGCTCCGAAGGCGGACGCTTGGCCTGGGCGGCCTTCTCCCAGCCCTCGTCCAGGCTCTCGACATGGCCCCAGGCCCCGCGCCAGCCGTGGCGGCGGTCGTACTTCTCCAGCCCGTCCATCAGCGAGGCCCGCGCCGCGGTCTGCAGCGTCGGGTCCAGCGTGGTGCGCATGTAGTAGCCGCCCTCGCTGATCCGCTCGCCCAGGGTGGCCATGCCGCGCTGGCGCACTTCCTCGACGAAGTAGTCGGCGTCGGCATAGGCCGCGCGCTTGGGCGCCGGCTGCACGACCAGGTCCTCGGCCTTGGCCTTCTCGGCCTCGGCGCGGCTGACCCAGCCCAGGTCCGCCATCTGGTCGAGGATCCAGTTGCGGCGGGCGATCGCCTTGGCCTTGTTGCGGATCGGGTGGTAGTTGTCCGGCCCCTTCGGCAACGCCGCCAGGTACGCCGCTTCCGACAGCGAAAGCTCGGGCAGCGACTTGCCGAAGTAGTTGTAGGCGGCCGAGCCGACGCCGAACGAGCGGTAACCCAGCCAGATTTCGTTGAGGTACAGCTCAAGGATCTGCTGCTTGTCGAGCGACTGTTCCAGGCGCCGGGCCAGGATCGCTTCCTTGAACTTGCGGCCGACGGTGGCGTCGCTGGTCAACAGGACGTTCTTGGCCACCTGCTGGGTGATCGTCGAGCCGCCTTCCAGGCGCCGACCGCGCATGGCGTTGCCGACGTTCTTGAGCATCGCGCGCGAGAAGCCGCCCACGTCGACGCCGCCGTGCTTGAAGAAGTTGCGGTCCTCGGCGGCCATGAAGGCCTGGGCCAGCTGCGGCGGGATCTGGTCGTAGGGCACGAAGATCCGGCGTTCCTTGGAGTATTCGCCGATCAGGGTGCCGTCCCAGGCATAKACGCGCGTCGCCGTCGGCGGACGATAATCCTGCAGCTCGCCGGCGTCGGGCATGTCGTGGAACAGCCACGCGGCATAGATGGCGATGGCGAAACCCGCCACCGCGATCGTCGACAGCACCGCGACGCCGGCTATGGCGATCCATCTTTCGGCGGGCTTCAAGTCCACACGGCCTCCGTCGAGCGACGCGACGGCCGCGCGCTCAAATCATCCAGAGGATGGCTGTAACCCGCATCGGGCGAGGCGCCAACGCCCCTGCCCTCCCAACGGACGTCATCCCGGCCGAAGCGAAGCGCAGAGCCGGGACCCAGGGGCCGCCGCGTTGCCTTGGCCGCCGCCGGGGAGATGGACTGCATGCAGCGCCCAGTCCCCTGGGTCCCGGATAGCCTCTGCGAGGCTTCCGGGATGACGAGGATTGTTAGCTGTTACTGCCGGAGAAAACGCCCCCGCCTCAGCGGGCGCTGATCCGGGTCTGGGTCGCGAAGTAGCTCTCGATCGAACTGGCGACGGCGTTCATCAGCCGCTCGCGGCCGTGCGGGCTCTTCAGCAGCTTCTCGTCCTCGACATTGGTCATGAAGCCCATCTCGAGCAGCACCGCCGGCACGTCCGGCGCCAGAAGCACGATGAAGCCGGCGTCGCGGTGGCTGCGGCGCAGCAGCACGGTCTCGTCACCGACCTTTTCCAGCAGGGTCTCGGCGAAGGCGGCCGAACGGTTCTTGGTGGCGCGCTGCGACAGGTCCAGCAGGATCTGGCCGACCGCGCGGTCGCGGCCCGGCAGGCTGGCCTTCATCAGCCAGTCGTCCTTTTCCAGCACCCGGGCGGCGCGCTCGGCGCCCTTTTCCGACAGGGTGTAGACGCTGGCGCCGCGGGTGCCGACGTCGGGCCCCGAGTCGGCGTGCAGCGAGATGAACAGGTCCGCGTCGGAGCGGCGGGCGATCTGCACGCGCGATTCCAGCGGGATGAAGGTGTCGGTGTCGCGGGTCAGCACGACGTTGAAGCGGCCGGACTTCTCCAGCTTGGCCTTCAGCGCCTTGGCCGCGGCCAGGGTGACGTCCTTCTCGTTGGTGTTGGCGCCGGCCGAGCCGGGATCCTTGCCGCCGTGGCCGGCGTCGATGACGATCGTCTTCTTCAGCTTCAGCGTCGCGGGCTTGGCCGGGGTCGAGATGGTGGTCGGACGCATGACGGCGGCCCCGGCCGAGGCCGGATCGGCGGCGGCCAGGTCGATCACGTAGCGAAAGGCGGTCGCGCCGTCGGCGGGCGGCAGCAGGAAGCGGCGCTTGACCACGGCCTTGGACGAAAGATCCAGCGACAGGCGCGCGCCGCCGGCCGCCTCGTCGATGACCCAGCGGTCGACCAGCCCATGGCCGGCGCCCTGCAGGTCGCCGGAGACCGTCACGTTGGGCAGGCCCACGACGACTCGGCTGGCCGCGGCGCCGTCGCCGATCAGCTTGCCGACCGCGGCGCGGTCGAGGTCGATAACGACTCGGGTCTCGGCGCGATCGCCGCCGAAGCGGACCTTCTGGACGCCGGCGGCGGGCGCGGGGCCCTGCACGGTGGCGACGGCCACGCCGGCGAGCGCCAGCGCGCCGACGATCACGGCCGCCTTCGCCCAACCCGTTCGCGCTGCTCCGATGACGACCTTACGCATTACCGCCCAGCCAATGGCGTTACCTGAAAAACCAATGACGGATATCGCCCGGGGCGGGTAGAGAAACCGTTAAGGAAACCGTCGACTTCATCAATTTCGCCGGTTGCTCCACGGCGCTTTTCATTTGTCTTCCGATGTTGCTAAAGTGGCGCCGTGCGCAGAGCGACGTCGTCAGACATGGCGCTTTGCGTGAGTGGTTCCCAAATGACGGACGCGTCCATAGCGCCCTCAAGCCGGAACCGCCGGACTTTTGAGTTTGCGGGCGATGGTCGGCGCGGGGCGGATGTCTCGACGGCCTGAGCCCAAAAGGGCCCGCGTCGGGCCCTGGCCGTTCCCGGCGACGACGCGTCATCCGATCCGCGCCATTCGGCGCGTCAAAGGAAACAAACGAAACCCCATGGGCTGCGCCGCACCCGATCGCCTCTGGCAACCGCCCTTCGAACTTCGCTCCGGCGAAGTCGCGGTCTGCGATGCGCGCGCCCTCCTTTCATATCGGCGCCCGGGCCTCGCGCCCGCCGCGCGCCGTGGAGATTCCCTGTATGTCGAAGAAGATGTTGATCGACGCCGCCCACGCCGAAGAGACGCGTGTGGTGGTCGTGGACGGTTCGCGGGTTGAAGAATTCGATTTCGAGAGCCAGACCCGCAAACAACTTCGTGGAAATATCTATCTCGCCAAGGTGACCCGCGTTGAACCCAGCCTCCAGGCTGCGTTCATCGAATACGGCGGCAACCGCCACGGTTTCCTCGCCTTCAACGAGATCCACCCGGACTACTACCAGATCCCGGTCGCCGACCGCGAAGCGCTGATGCGCGATGATTCGCACGACGACGAGGACGACACCCCGATCTCGCGCCGCGCCACCGGCGGCGACGACGAGGACGACGCCAACGATCACGCCATCGACGACGAGGAAGACGACGTCGAGGAAGAGCTGGCGCGCCGCAAGCGCCGCCTGATGCGCAAGTACAAGATCCAGGAAGTGATCCGCCGTCGGCAGATCATGCTGGTCCAGGTCGTCAAGGAAGAGCGCGGCAACAAGGGCGCGGCGCTCACCACCTACCTGTCGCTGGCCGGCCGCTACGGCGTCCTGATGCCCAACACCGCCCGCGGCGGCGGCATCAGCCGCAAGATCACGGCCGTGACCGACCGCAAGCGCCTCAAGAGCGTGGTGCAGAGCCTGGACGTGCCGCAAGGCATGGGCCTGATCGTCCGCACGGCCGGCGCCAAGCGCACCAAGGCCGAGGTCAAGCGCGACTACGAATACCTGCTGCGTCTGTGGGAGAACATCCGCGACAACACGCTGCACTCGGTCGCGCCGGCGCTGATCTACGAGGAGGAAGACCTCGTAAAGCGCGCCATCCGCGACATGTACGACAAGGACCTGGACGGCATCTGGGTCGAGGGCGAGGCCGGCTACCGCGAAGCGCGCGACTTCATGCGCATGCTGATGCCCAGCCAGGCCAAGAAGGTCTTCCCGTACCGCGAGGCCACGCCGCTGTTCGTCAAGAACCGCATCGAGGACCACCTGGCGCAGATCTACTCGCCGGTCGTTCCGCTGCGTTCGGGCGGATATCTGGTGATCAACCAGACCGAGGCCCTCGTCGCCATCGACGTCAACTCGGGCAAGGCCACGCGCGAGCGCAACATCGAGGCCACGGCCCTCAAGACCAACATCGAGGCGGCTGAAGAAGCCGCCCGCCAGCTGCGCCTGCGCGACCTGGCCGGCCTGATCGTCATCGACTTCATCGACATGGATGAAGCCAAGAACAACCGCACGGTCGAGAAGGTCCTCAAGGACGCCCTCAAGGACGACCGCGCCCGCATCCAGATGGGCAAGATCTCGGGCTTCGGCCTGATGGAGATCAGCCGCCAGCGTCGCCGCACCGGCGTCCTGGAAGGCACCACCCACGTCTGCGAGCACTGCGAAGGCACCGGCCGCGTCCGCTCGGTGGAATCCAGCGCCCTGGCCGCCCTGCGCGGCGTCGAGGTCGAGGCCCTCAAGGGCAGCGGCGCCGTGACCCTGAAGGTCAGCCGCGCCGTCGGCATCTACATCCTCAACGAAAAGCGCGCCTACCTGCAGCGCCTGCAGCTGAACCACGGCGTGTTCGTCACCGTGCTGGTCGATGACGGCCTGCGCCAGGCCGAGCACGAGATCGAGCGCACCGAGCTGGGCGATCGCATCGCGCCGCCGGCCATCGCCTACGAGCCCGATCCGGTGTTCGACGACGTCTTCGACGACGAGGACGAAGACGAGGAAGAAGAAATCATCGCCGACGAAGGCGACGAGGACGAAGACGAGGACGAAGCGCCCCGCAAGGCCCGCTCGGACGACGACCGCAACGGTCGCCGCAACAAGCGCCGCCGCCGCGGCCGCCGTGACGAGGAGGCCTCCGACGAGGCCGCCGAGGACGGCGAAGGCGCCGAGTTCGACGCTGAAGGCGACGCCGACGGCGACGACGAGGATTCGCGCCGCCGCCGCCGCCGTCGTGGCCGTCGCGGCGGTCGCCGCGGAGGTCGCGAGGACGGCGATCGCGCCGCCGACGTCTATGTCTGGAACCGCCCGCGCGTTCCGTTCGGCGACAACCCCTATGTCTGGCACGACCCGGAAGCCCTCGAAGCCCGTGGCGGCGAAGGCCGTCGCGACCGCGGCGAGCGTCCGGAACGCCCCGAGCGCCAGGAACGCGCCGAGGCCGCCGAACGTCCGGAACGCGCCGAGCGCTCGGAGCGCCGCGAACGCCGTCGCGGCGGTCGTGACCGCCAGCCGGCCGCCGAGACCCCGATCGCCCCGGTCGTGGTCGAGGACGTCGCCCCGCTGGTGCTCGAGCCGCCGGTGATCGAAGGCCCGCCGGCCGACGTCTGGGTCGAACTGCCGACGCCGGAAGAGGCCGCCCCGGCCAAGAAGCCGCGCCGCTCGCGCAGCCGTGGCCGCAAGGCCGCCGCCGAGACCGAGGTCGAGACGACCGAGGCCGTCGAAACGGTGGAAGCCGTGGAAACGGTCGAAGCCGTCGCCGAACAGCCGGTCGTCGAGGCCGTCGTCGACGCCACGCCGATCGTCGCCGCCGACGTCGAGATCGCCCCTGAGCCGGCTCCCGAGCCGGTGGCCGAAGCCGCTCCGGCGGCTGTCGAGCCCGAACCCGCGCCGATCGCCGCCGAGCCCGATCCGAACGAGGTCGGCGCTCCGCCCGCCCAGCCCAAGCGCGGCTGGTGGCGTCGCGGCTGATCCGACCGCAAAGGACCGCGGCGGCGCCATGGCGTCGCCGCGGTTCGCGCCTATATCCCCTCCTAGACAAGCCACGCCCTAGCGATTTCCAGCCGTGCCCCGGGCACGCTAGACTGCCGGACGGCGCGGGGGCGCGACCAGGAGACCATCGATGACGTCCCGCAAGAGGACCGTCGGCAAGACGTTCGGCGCCGGCCTTTCCGCCCTCGCCCTGCTGGCCTCCGCAGCCGCCCCGATCGCGGCCAGCGCCCAGGGCCTGTCGCTGATCCGCGACACCGAGATCGAAGAGATCCTGCACCGCGATTCCGATCCCATCTACGCGGCGGCGGGCCTGGACCCCAAGACGGTCCGCATCCTGCTGGTCGGCGACAAGGAACTGAACGCCTTCGCCACCCAGGGCCTGATGATGGGCCTCAACACCGGCCTGATCCTGCAGACCGAGACCCCCAACCAGCTCAAGGGCGTCATCGCCCACGAAACCGGCCACCTCGCCGGCGCCCATCCGCTGCGCTCCGACGAGATGATGAAGGCCGGCCTCAAGCCGATGATCCTGACCATGGGCTTAGGGGTTCTGGCCGCCCTGGCCGGGGCTCCCGACGCGGGCGCCGTGCTGATGGGCAACGCCAGCTATTTCGGCACCCTGGGCGCGCTGGGCTACAGCCGCGAGCAGGAGTCCCGCGCCGACCAGGCCGGCGCCAACTTCCTGGAGGCCACCGGCCAGTCGGGCCGCGGCCTCGTCGAGTTCTTCGACAACTTCCGCTACCAGGAGGTCTTCGACCAGTCGCGGCGCTTCGCCTATTTCCGCAGCCACCCGCTGTCGTCCGACCGCATCGAGGCGCTGCGGGCCAAGGTCGAGCGCCTGCCGCACTACGACGCCGTCGACACCCCCGACGAATTGGCCGAACACGAGATCATGAAGGCCAAGCTGGAGGGGTTCATCAATCCCCAGACGGCCCTGATCAAGTACAAGGAAACCGATCGCAGCTTCCCGGCCCGCTACGCCCGCTCGATCGCTTACTACCAGATGAAGGAGCCAGACCGGGCTCTGAAGATCCTCGACGACCTGATCGCCGAGAACGACAAGAACCCCTACCTGTGGGAGCTCAAGGGCCAGATCCTGTTTGAGTTCAACCGCGTGGCCCAGGCCGAGGAGCCCCAGCGCCGTTCGGTGGCGCTCAAGCCCGACGCGGCCCTGCTGCGCATCAACCTCGGCCAGACCCTGATCGGCCTGGATGACCCCAAGAAGATCGAGGAAGGCGTCGCCGAGCTGAAGCGCGCCCTGATCAACGAGGGCGACAACGCCGTCGCCTGGCGCCTGATGGCCCAGGCCTACGACAAGCAGGGCAAGGACGGCGAGGCCCGCCTGGCCACCGCCGAGCAGTACTTCAACCTGGGCGCCGTGCAGGAAGCCCGGGTGTTCGCCATGCGCGCCCGCGAGCTCCTGAAGAAGGACACGCCCGACTGGCGGCGCGCCACCGACATCGTGCTGGCCTCCCGCCCCAGCGACCAGGACCTCAAGGCCCTGGCCAAGGAAGGCCTGACGGCGTCCAATCCCTGATCGCCGATTCCCCAAAGACCGAGATCCGAATGCCTCTTCGCCGCTCCCTCGCCCTGGCCGCCGCCGCCCTCGTCCTGACGACCGGCATGGCCGCCTGCAGCCAACCCAAGAGCGACGAGGAATTCGGCAAGAAGGTCCGCGCCTATCTGCTGGAGAACCCCGAGGTCCTGCTGGAGGTCAGCGCCAAGCTGCAGGAAAAGCAGATGGCCCAGGCCGCCTCGAAGTCGCAGGGCGCGATCGCCAAGCACCGCCAGGCCATCGAGCGTGATCCGCGCGACTTCGTGGCCAACCCGAACGGCACGATCACCGTCACCGAGTTCTTCGACTACAAGTGCGGCTACTGCAAGCTGGCCGCCCCGCAGGTGGTCGAGATCATCGAGAAGAACCCCGACGTCCGCTTCGTCTTCAAGGAGTTCGTGATCTTCGGGCGTGATTCCGAACTGGCCGCCCGCATGGCCATCGGCGCCCAGGCCCAAGGCAAGACCCTGCCCGTCTACAAGGGCATGATGGCCGAGAAGAGCCTCGACGAGGCGGCCATCGCCCGCATCGCCAAGGCCGCCGGCGTCGACGTCGAGAAGGCCCGCGCGGACGGCGCTTCGGCCGCGGTCACCCAGCAGCTGCAGGACGTCCAGGGCCTGGCCCAGGCGCTGCACATCGAAGGCACGCCGGCCTTCATCGTCGGCGACAAGATGATCCCGGGCGCCGACATGAAGGCCCTTAGCCTGGCCATCGAGGAAGCCCGCATCGCCGCCAAGAAGAAGGGCTGACGCTCCGGCCGATCGGGCGGCAAGGATCGCCCGGCGGTTGAAACGTCGCGGCAAGCTTTGCCGCGACGGGCCTTGGCTTCCGCGACACGCTGTCGCAACCTTTTGAAATCTTTGGAAACGCCGTGCCAGCCCCTGCTTGCACGGCGTTTGCTTGGCGCCTCCCGCCAGATCAGCGGCGGGAGTTCTCATGCTTGTCTCCGGTTCCAATCCCTGGGCGACGATGTCGACCAACGCGGCCAGCCGCGTCGACAGCGTCACCTCGGCCTTCACGCCCGCCACGACCGGGACCGGCGGCGCCTCCGCCCGCCAGGACCTCTACGACTACGCCGCCAAGTCTCCGGCCGAGAAGATGCGCGCGGCGATCCTCGGCAAGCTGGGCCTGACCGAGGAAGACGTCGCGGCGATGGATTCCAAGGAGCGCGAGAAGCTGGAAGCCAAGATCAAGCAGATGATCAAGGACGAGGTCACCCAGCAGGCCGAGGAAAAGAAAGGCGTGCTAGTCGACTTCAAGGCCTAGAAGAAGATCCTCCCCCTCTGGGGGAGGTGTCCGCGAAGCGGACGGAGGGGGGCCGTTTTCAGCTGGTGCTGAGAGGGCAGGCCTACACCCCTGCCCGCCTCTCAATCGTCATCCCGGCCGCAGCGAAGCGAAGAGCCGGGACCCAGGGGCGGCCGCAACGCGCCGGCCGCCGTCCAGTAGAAAACCTAGCCGCAAAGCCCAGTCCCCTGGGTCCCGGGTCTGCGGCGCTTCGCGCCTCCGCCCGGGATGACGAGGATAGGCGCTAGATCAGCCCCGCCAGCGGCGAGCTGGGATCCGCGTACAGGCGCTTCTGCATCCGGCCGGCGAGGTAGGCCTCGCGACCGGCGATCACGGCGTGCTTCATGGCCTTGGCCATGCGGATCGGGTCCTTGGCTTCGGCGATGGCGGTGTTCATCAAGATGGCGTCGCAGCCCAGCTCCATGCCGATGGCCGCGTCCGAGGCGGTGCCGACGCCCGCGTCGACCAGCACCGGGACCTTGGCGTTCTCGACGATGATCCGCAGGTTGACCCGGTTCTGGATGCCCAGGCCCGAGCCGATCGGCGCGCCCAGCGGCATGATCGCCACCGCACCGGCCTCTTCCAGCTTCTTGGCGTAGACGGGGTCGTCCGAGCAGTAGACCATCACCTGGAAGCCGTCGGCGACCAGCAGCTTCAGCGAGCGCAGGGTCTCTTCCATGTCCGGGAACAGGGTCTTGGGGTCGCTCAGGACCTCCAGCTTGACCAGGTCCCAGCCGCCGGCCTCGCGGGCCAGGCGCAGGGTGCGCACGGCGTCCTCACCGGTGAAGCAACCCGCCGTATTGGGGAGATAGGTGAACTCGGTCGGCTTGATGTAGTCGACCAGCAGCGGCTGGCTCGGGTCGGTCAGGTTCACGCGGCGCACGGCCACGGTGACGATCTCGGCCCCGGCCGCGCGAGCGGCGGCGGCGTTGGTCGCATAGTCCTTGTACTTGCCCGTGCCCACGATCAGGCGCGAGCGGAAGGTGCGACCAGCGACGGTCCAGGTTTCGTCGGCGGAGGCGGCCGGCGCGGCGGATTCGGGGGAGACGTGCGCGTTCATGCGGCCGGTTTACGCCTGGGCAGCCTGGGTTTCAAATCCGTAGAGGCGCGGATCGGGAACCTCCCCCAGATCCTCCCCCTCTGGGGGAGGCAGCCCAGAGGGCCGGAGGGGGCTGTGCAGCTTCCCCATCCGTAAAATCCCCGCGAAAGCGGGGATTGGACGGATTTGTGGATCGGACGGGGATAGAGCCCTGTCGATCCTCGGCGTTCGCCGAAAAGTCCTGAACCAATTCAGCCGCTTGCAACTTTCTCACGCGCCTGGATCAGACGCGCTCAGAACGCCCGCATAATCATTGGGTCCCGTCGCGGGGAGAGGGCGCAAGGATCCGGCCCGAAGCGTGCGACGTGGATGCGATCGAGCGGGGCTGAAGGAGCGGCGTGAGCCGGGCCTGAAGGCTTAAATGAGGATGGGGGACGTAAACCCATCCATCGGTTGGTCCGTCGGTATGGACCTCCGCCCGTCCAAGGGTCCGCGCCGCCATGCACGCCTGGCCGCCAAGAAACGGGGCGCACTGCATGGGGAAGGGGCAAAAGGTGGAAGAGGCCTGCGCGCCCCGGCCTGAGGAATAACGATCGTGCGGGGCGTTCAGCTTCGTCGAAACGGTACTTTAAACAAACACATCCGGGCGAGGCCCGGACGCCCCGCGCCCTCTCCATCAACTTCCGTGGTTTCCACGAGAGGCTGAGAAGCCGTGCGTCCTTCGAGGCTCGGCTTCGCCTCGCGCCTCAGGATGAGGACGTCGGGTGCGCTGATCTCCTCATCCTGAGGCGCCCGCGCAGCGGGCCTCGAAGGACGCAAGGCGCCAGCCAAGATCCTCCCCCTGAAGGGGGAGGTGGCCCGAAGGGCCGGAGGGGGTCACCCGCCGCCTATAAACGTCACGATCTCGATCCGATCCCCATCGGCCAGCGCGGTGTCCGCATAAAGCGAGCGCGGCGCGATCTCGAGGTTGCGTTCGACCGCCACCTTGCGCGCGTCCAGGCCCAGGGCGGCCACCAGGTCCGCGATGCTGGCGACGCCGTCGAATTGGCGGTCTTCGCCGTTCAGTAGAAGTCTCATCTCACCTCCGAAGCGAGCCCTGCTTGTGACGCGGCGGAACCGGCTATACAAGACCTCCGGAATCGACGGCGGAGCCGAATGGTCAAACCGATCCATGTGCTGAGCGGGCCCAATCTCAACCTGTTGGGAACGCGGGAGCCCGAGATCTACGGCAAGGACACCCTGGATGACGTGCGCGTGCGCTGCGAAGCGCGGGCCGCGGCCAGGGGGCTTTCCGTCGTGTTCCGGCAGAGCAATCACGAAGGCGTGCTGATCGACTGGGTGCAGGAAGCCCGCACCGAGGCCAGCGCGCTCGTGATCAATCCGGCGGGTTATGGACATACCTCCATCGCCCTCCTCGACGCCTTGAAGACCTTGAATATCCCGGTCATCGAGTGTCACCTGTCGAACCCTGCGGCGCGGGAGGAGTTCCGCCGCCACACCTTCGTTTCGCTCGCGGCGACCGGCCTGGTCTCCGGCTTCGGCGCTGCGAGCTATGAACTGGCCATCGAGGCCGCCGCCGGACTGATCAGCGTCGACTGACGTCCGCGCCCCGGCCCCAACTGATAAGGTAAGCTTCAATGTCTAATCCGAAGGCCCCCGCCGAGACGGCCGAAACCCCGTCGATCGACGCCCGCCTGGTCCGCAAGCTGGCCGACATCCTGAAGGACACCGGCCTGACCGAGATCGAGGTCGAGCATATCGGCCTGAAGATCCGCGTCGCCCGTGAAGTGACCGTCGCCCCGGCCGCCTACGTCCAGGC